>DATMTC010000358.1:0-14551 GCA_035565115.1 Microbacteriaceae bacterium
ACGCGGGATTCCAGCAGGGGGAGAACCGGTCACCTGCTATTCGATCATCATGCAACCGGCACGGGAAGACCAGGCCTCGATTCACGACAGGATGCCGCTGCTCATTCCCGCGAGCTTCACGCAAGAATGGCTGGCCGCCGACGAGCCGCCGACACGAGAACTGATGGATGCTGCACTCGATGCAGGGCGGGAGATGACCGCTCGCGTGCGCGCGGCCGAGGCTGCGGCGTGAGTGCGGAGATTACGGAGTTCATCCGCGATCTGGCACGGATCCCTGTCGGCCCTTCCGCGACGAATATGTTCGCGAATGCGAGTGAAAGCACCGTCGACAACGCGCTGCGCCGTCATAACCTCGAGCTATACCTGAACACGATGCTGGAACGCCGGCCACGAGTCCTGCTGGTCGGGGAAGCACCCGGGTATCGCGGAATGCGCATCACGGGCGTTCCGTTCACGAACCGGCCGATCCTAGCCGCAACGGCGCCCACCGGATGCTTCGGGCTGTTCGGCAAAGACCAGGGCTATGCGATCCCAGGAGACCTGCCAGGAGCATCCGCAGAGCCGACCGCGACGGTGATGTGGGATGTGCTGACCAGGCTCGACTTCCTCCCGCTGCTCTGGAGTGCGTACCCGCTGCATCCTCATCGCCCAGGCCAACCGCGAAGCAACAGAACGCCATCAACCGCCGACATCGTCACGGGTGGGCCGTTCTGGCGACGCCTGCGGAACATCTTCGCCGTGCAACACGTCATCGCCGTCGGCAACATCGCCTATCGCAGCCTGACCTCCGTCGCAGACGGTGTCGCGATCGAACGCGTGCGCCATCCATCGCACGGCGGCAAGGTCGAGTTCGAAGCCGGGCTGCGTGCGCTGCTGCGCCGACCGGAATTCAGGTAGCACATCCGGTCGCTTCAGCGGCCGCAACAAGTAAGCGGTCGTATCCCTGGCGTCAGAATCACTGACACCGGAACACAACCGCTTACTCGGATCTTGTGCGCGAGGGGGGACTTGAACCCCCACGCCCTAATACGGGCACTAGCACCTCAAGCTAGCGCGTCTGCCATTTCCGCCACCCGCGCGCACAACCGGCAGTTCAACAATCAACTGCCGAGGTAAGACCTTAGCACGAATCAATACCCTGTTTTGGACCGACGGATGCGCCGCATTCCGACGCGATTATCCACCAGAATGCGCGACGGGTAGCGTGGTGCACATGACCTCAGCCTCCGACGACCAAGCGCTCGACCCGACGCTTGACCGCACCGCCGTTATCGCGCGAGATCTCATCCGATTCGACACCACGAATTACGGGGAGGGCAAGGCCAACGGTGAGCGGGAAGCAGCCGAATATGTTGCGGGCCAGCTGCGTGACCTCGGACTCGAACCGCGGTCGATCGATTCGGACCCAGGACGCACGAGCGTTCTCACCCGAGTCGAGGGCAGCAATCGATCGAAGCCGGCGCTCGTGGTCCACGGTCACCTTGACGTGGTGCCGGCCGATCCACGCAACTGGAGCGTCGACCCGTTCGCCGGCGAGATCAAGGACGGCATGCTGTGGGGCCGGGGCGCCGTCGACATGAAGAACATGGATGCGATGATCCTGTCGGCTCTCGGCGACATCCTCGGTTCTGGCAGGCGGCCGGAGCGTGATCTCGTCGTCGCGTTCTTCGCCGACGAAGAAGACGGCGGCAGACGCGGTTCACACCACGTGGTGCACAACCATCCTGAGCTGTTCGACGGCGCGACCGAGGCGATCAGCGAGGTCGGCGGATACTCGATCGACCTTGCCGGCCGCCGGGCGTATCTGGTGCAGACCGGCGAGAAGGCGTTGATCTGGATCAAGCTGATCGCACGAGGGCGCGCCGCGCACGGCTCTCGCCTGATCAAGGACAACGCGATCACCAGGCTCGCAGAGGCCGTCGCCGTGCTCGGTCGCGAAGACTGGCCGATCACGCTCACGCAGACAACAGCGCAACTGATCGGCGAACTGTCAGGGCTGCTTGGCGTTGATCCGGAACGGGTCGGGCCGGATGAGGTCGTCATGAAGACCGGAACGGCCGCCGGATTCATCCTTGCCACCCTGCGAACGACGACGAATCCGACGCTGCTCGACGCCGGGTACAAGCACAACGTGATTCCTGACCGCGCAGAGGCGCTCATCGACATCCGCACCCTCCCAGGCGAAGAGGATGCGGTTCTCGCACGGGTTGCCGAACTGATCGGCGATGACGTCGAGATCGAGGTGATGCACCGCGATATCGGGCTCGAATCCGAGTTCTCCGGCGAGCTCATCGACACGATCGTGAAGACGCTCGGTGAACACGATCCAGGTGCCCCCGTGCTGCCGTATCTGCTCTCGGGCGGCACGGATAACAAGGCGCTCAGCCAACTCGGCATCACCGGTTACGGGTTTGCGCCGCTGCGTCTTCCGTTCGACTTGGATTTTCCTGGGATGTTCCACGGCGTGGACGAGCGCGTTCCGCTCGACGCACTAGTCTTTGGCAGGAACGTTCTTACCGACCTACTCCTGCGCTACTGAATCGGCGTAGGCACGGTCCTGCCTGAAAGCGATACATGGACTTCGTCAACGCACTCATCCTCGGACTCGTTCAGGGCCTGACCGAATTCCTTCCCATCTCATCGAGTGCGCACATCCGGATTGTCGGCGAACTGCTCGGTGTTGAAGGCGGCGACCCTGGTGCGGCGTTCACAGCGATCATCCAACTCGGAACAGAGCTTGCAGTTCTGGTGTATTTCTGGCGCGACATCACGCACATCATCAAAAACTGGTTCCTGGCGCTGTTCGGCAAGATTCCGAGGAACGATCCTGACGCCCGCATGGGCTGGCTGGTGATCATCGGCAGCATTCCGATCGTGGTGCTCGGCCTTCTGTTCCAACAGTCGATCGAAACGACGTTCCGCTCGCTGTGGATCGTTGCGATCACCCTGATCGTCTTCGGCATCCTGCTCGGCATCGCGGATGCTGTCGGTGCGAAAACCCGGCGCCTGAAAGAGCTCACCTGGGGCCACGGCATCATCTACGGGTTCGCCCAGGCCCTTGCCCTCATCCCAGGCGTTTCTCGGTCAGGCGGCACCATCACGGCAGGTCTGTTCATGGGCTATCAGCGGCGAGCCGCCGCGAGGTACTCGTTCCTGCTTGCCCTGCCTGCCGTATTCGGAAGCGGACTGTACGAGCTGTACAAGACCATCAAGCATCCGTGCGTCGCCGCGTCGAAAGCCGCCATCAACGGCACGTGCGCACCAGAGGTGTTCAACGGTTTCGAGACGTTCGCTGCAACTGTCGTCGCATTCGGTGTCGGCCTTGTTCTCATCGCGTTCTTCATGGGCTACATCTCCCGCAGAAGCTTCCTTCCGTTCGTGATTTACCGCATCGCGCTCGGCGTCGTTCTCATCGTGCTGCTCATGACGGGTGTGCTGAGCGCTTAAGCTGATCTGGTGCGCACCTGGAGACGACCCGATATTCCCGTCATCGCAGGACACGCAGCACCGCCGCGGTTGTTCGACACCGCAAGCCAGTCGCTGATTCGTGCGCTTCCCATGGACATCGCGCGTCTCTACGTCTGCGGAATCACCCCGTACGACGCAACCCACATCGGACACGCGGCAACCTACGTCGCGTATGACACGTTGCTTCGCGTTTGGTTGGACGCCGGATACACGGTGCACTACGCGCAAAACGTGACAGACATCGACGACCCACTGCTTGAGCGTGCTGCAGCGACCGGCGTGGACTGGCGAGAACTTGCCGACTCGCAGATCGAGCTCTTCAGGCACGATATGGCCGACCTGTCCGTCATCCCACCAGATGACTATGTTGCGGTCACCGAGATGATCGAGCCGATTGCTCAGGCCGTGTGCACGCTGCTCGACCGAGGCATCGCCTATCGCGTGCCGACCGAGGATGCAGACGGCGATGACATCTACTTCGATAATGCGGCGGCGGCCGCTGCCGCGCCGTGGAAGCTCGGTGACGAAAGCAATCTGAGTCGGTCCGAGATGCTCGAGCTCTTCGCCGAACGCGGGGGAGACCCTGAACGGTCTGGCAAGCGCGACGCGCTGGATCCGCTGCTGTGGCGTGCCGCACGGCACGATGAACCGTCATGGCCGTCCGACGTTGGTCAAGGCCGGCCTGGCTGGCACATCGAATGCTCGGTGATCGCTCTCAAGTACCTCGGAAGAGACTTCACGGTGCAGGGCGGTGGCAGCGACCTGATCTTTCCGCACCACGAGATGAGCGCGGGGCATGCAGCTGCGCTGTCCGGGCATCCGCTTGCCCGCGTGTTCAGTCATGCTGGGCTCGTCGCATACCAGGGCGAGAAGATGAGCAAGTCACTCGGCAACCTGGTGCTGGTGTCCCGGCTGCGCGAAGAGGGCGTCGATCCTCGAGCGATCCGGCTGGCGATCCTCGCGCACCATTACCGTTCAGACTGGGAGTGGACCGATGACCTCCTCGAGCAGGCATCCGAACGACTTGAAGCGTGGAGCGCCCTCACGAGGCAGTCCGGATCAACCGGCCAGGATGTCGCCGACGTCGTGACCGAACTCCGTGAGGCTCTCGCAAACGACCTGGACACGCCTGCGGCCCTCGCCGTGATCGACGCGGCAGTGCGCACCGGTGTGCACCGCCCTGCGCGGCTCATCAAGGCGATCGAAGCGCTGCTTGGAGTGCGCGTCACCGACGCCGCATCCGCGTGAGATCGGCCGATCTCACGGGCGCCAGGGCTCGTCTGGGCGATCGCGGCCGTCACGCGGGTCACGGCCATCGCCGCGCTTGCGCAGGTAACGTTCGAATTCCTGCGCGATCGCCTCTCCGCTTGCCTCCGGGGAGTCAACCGTGTCTCGGGCCTGCTCGAGCTGCGTGATGTATGCCGCCATGTCGTCATCGTCGGCGGCCAGCGCATCGATGCCAGCTTCCCAGGCCGCGGATTCTGTCACCAGATCGCCGCGCGGGATCGTCACGTCGACCAGTTCCTCCAGCTTGTCGATCAGGGCCAGCATCGCCTTGGGCGATGGTGCGTTGTGAACGTAATGCGGCACGGATGCCCAGATCGCCATCGTCGGGATACCAACGGATTCTGCCGCATCGGCCAAAACACTGAGGATGCCGACCGGCCCTTCATACGTCGGTCGCTCGATGTGCAACTCGGCACGTAACTGCGCGTTGTCGCTCGTGGCAAAGACGGAGATCGGCCGTGTGTGCGGCACATCCGCGAGCATCGATCCGAGAAACACGATTGCGCCGATGTCTGCAGCAAGCGCGGCGTCGATCAGTTCAGCGGTGAAACTCTTCCAACTTCTCGACGGTTCGGTGCCAAGCAACAGGTAGATGTTGCCTGCGTTTTCGCCCGTGACGTGCAATTCGGCGTCCTCTGCCAGGGCGGACGCGGGATCCCCGGGCGTCACCGGCCCGTACATCACGGCACGCGGCCATTCGATCTTGCGGGTTCCGTCCTCGTCCGGCCTGATCATCGGGCGGTTGAATTGGAAGTCGAAGTACAGTTCACCATCGACTTCGGCAACCGGAACCGTCTCGAGCGCATCTTTCAGCGTGCGCACGGCACCACTGGCTGCCTCGCCGGCGTCGTTCCAGCCTTCGAATGCGACAACGAGCACACGCCCGCCGAGCACACTGTTACCGTCTGTCACGATTGGTCAAGCTCCGTTCTTTCAGCCACGGACGCCCGCGGCATCGTTCCAGGATACGTGCAGACCCGGCACCGGTAGACTAGTGCCCCGTGACCATCGCATACCCTGCCGCCGTTCTCTGGGACATGGATGGCACCCTGGTCGACACGGAGCCGTACTGGATCCGTGCCGAGACCGAACTCGTCGACTCCTTCGGAGGCACCTGGACGCACGAAGACGCCCTCGGCGTCATCGGCGCAGGGCTGTGGACCTCGGCCAAGGCGCTCCAGGATCACGGAGTAGCGCTCGACGCCGACGAGATCGTACACACGCTCACCGCTCGGGTGCGTGAGCAGCTGACCACGTTTGGCGTGCCGTGGCGTCCAGGGGCCAGGGAATTGCTGGCCGACATCCGCGAAGCGGGCATCCCCACCGCCCTCGTCACGATGTCGGTGCGTCCGATGGCCGAACAGATCGTCGCCGAGATACCGTTTGACGCATTCGACCTGCTTGTCACCGGCGACGAGGTCGACCAGCCAAAGCCGCATCCGGATGCCTACCTCACCGCGGCAAGCAGGCTTGGCGTTGAACCTGCCGAGACCATCGCGATCGAAGACTCGGTCTCCGGCCTCGCATCCGCTATCGCAGCGGGAACGATCGCGGTCGGCGTACCGCACATTGTTCCGCTGCCGCCTGGAGAGGATCGCACCATTTGGCCGACCCTCGTGGGGCGCAGCGTCGCAGATCTCGCGGCCCTCGCTCGCGATCGCGGCGGCATGACTGAGACCGTCGGGGTCAACGGGTGAGCCACGAGAGCACTCACGCCCAGCCGCACCCGCAGTACAGCGGACCGTTTCGCGCCGGCGACCAGGTGCAGCTGACCGGGCCCCGCGGTCGGCTCAACACGATCACGCTCGTGCCTGGCAAGGTTTTCCACACGCACAAGGGACTGCTCGAGCACGACTCGATCATCGGGCTGCCGGATGGCTCGGTCATCGCGAACAATGTCGGCGTCGAACATCTGGCGCTGCGACCGCTGCTGAACGATTTCGTCATGTCGATGCCGCGGGGCGCCGCGATCG
The DNA here is from genome assembly GCA_035565115.1 of Microbacteriaceae bacterium. GTDB lineage: Bacteria > Actinomycetota > Actinomycetes > Actinomycetales > Microbacteriaceae > Rathayibacter_A. The sequence continues at coordinate 6,729 of DATMTC010000358.1, forward strand.
TCTATCCGAAAGACGCTGCGCAGATTCTCGCCCAGGCCGACATCTTCCCCGGCGCAACAGTCGTCGAGGCGGGTGTCGGATCTGGAGCGCTGTCGCTGTGGCTTTTGCGGGCCATCGGCCCTGCCGGCAGACTCGCATCGTTCGAGCGGCGTGGCGAGTTCGCGGATGTCGCACGTGGAAACGTCGCAACGTTCTTAGGCGAGGTTCCGCAGAACTGGTCGATCACTGTCGGAGATCTCTCCGAGGCTCTCACTTCCGAGCTTGCAGACGGCACGGTGCTTGCAGATGGCACGGTGGATCGGGTCGTGCTCGACATGCTCGCCCCGTGGGAGTGTCTGGATGCTTGCCTCGGCGCCCTGAAGCCTGGCGGCGTCCTGCTGTGTTACGTCGCGACGGTCACTCAGCTTTCACGGGTGGCGGAGGCGATCCGCGCCACGGGTGCGTTCACGCATCCGGTCTCGAACGAGACGATGGTCCGCGGCTGGCATGTCGAGGGTCTCGCGGTTCGCCCCGACCATCGCATGATCGGGCACACCGGGTTTCTGATCACTGCTCGACGCCTTGCCCCAGGCACCGTGTTGCCCGAGTTGAAACGCAGGCCGTCCAAGTCCGACTACTCCGATGATGATGTCGAGGCGTGGACGCCTGGGGCGCTTGGCGAGCGGCAGGTGAGCGACAAATCATTGCGCAAGCGCGTTCGGGCCGCAGCCACTGGCGCTGAGCTCGCCAAGGAGCGCGGCACGGGGCGCCCAGACGCGCCTCCAGCCGAATCCTCGTGACCCATCAACTAACATAGGTCTCTACAATCCCCCCGTTCACCGCTTTCGAAAGAGGACTCGTGCGCAGAGTACCCGCACTGCTGATCACCGCTGGCCTGCTGGCCGCCACCCTCACCGGCTGCAGCTCAGCAGCGAACGCAAGCTGTGGTGTTCATGCTGGCGACGCATCGAAGCTCGTCTCCGTGAGTGGAAAATTCGGCAAGGTGCAGAAGCTCGAGTTCCCGACGCCCATCAATTCGGACACGCTGCAGCGCAGCACGCTCAAGCGCGGCACTGGCGCGCCGCTTCAGCAGGGTCAGCCGTACGACGCCATGATCACGCTTGCCACCGGCTCATCCACGAAGTCTGCTGGCGAGGGAAATGGGCTCTTCGTCGTCAGCAAGACCCAGTACCCGGGTCTGGCGAAGAGTATGCAGTGCGTTCCGGTCGGCTCGCGCGTTGTCATCACCGGTCCGGCGAAGTCGATCTTCGGAGCGGATCAGGCCACCCAGATCGGTTTTGCCGACGACGCCACCGCCGTCGCGGTTGTCGACGTGACCCGCGCCTTCCTCGCACGGGCCAACGGCACCCCCCGGCCTTCGCAGGCCGGATTCCCGACCGTCGTGCTTGCCCCGAACGGTCGGCCAGGCATCAAGGTGCCGACGACACCCGCGCCGACGAAGGTCAAGTCGGAGACGCTCAAGAGCGGCAATGGAAAAGTGGTGAAGAAAGACGACATCATCATCGCCAACTACACCCAGGTGCAATGGTCCGACAACACTGTCGCAGCATCCAGCTGGCAGAACGGTGGACCTGTGCCGTGGACCGTCGGCACGAAGCCCGTCCGCGGCACGACTGTCGCCCCGAGCGCGCTGGTCGGTCCGCTGACCGGCGCTAAGGTGGGATCCCAGCTCGTCGTGCTCGTGCCCGACGACAAGAAGACCGGCGCAACCGCCTCGGCGTACGTGATCGACATCTTGGGCGTTGTCTAGCGCACACTTGTAGCTGCACACCCTAAGTGTTCACGGCAGACCCTAAGATAGACGGATGCCTGACGTGTCGTCATCTCCCGCCCGGATTCCGGTCGAAGAGCGACTCTTCAGCCTGGTCCTTGCGCTTCTGGCAACGGAAAACGGGCTGACCAAGAACGAAATCCTGTCAACCGTGCAGGGCTACCGGCAGCGGTATTCGCGCTCAGGCAGCAACGCGAGCCTCGAGCGCCAGTTCGAACGCGACAAAGACGACATCCGCGAGCTCGGAGTTCCGCTCGAGACCATCGAGAGTCCAGGGGATGCTGGCAACAATCAGCACCTGAGGTACCGGATCAGTAAGGGCAGCTACGACCTTCCTGCCGACATTCGTTTCTCGCCGGAAGAGATCACACTGTTGTCTCTGGCCGGCACGGTCTGGCGGGAAGGATCGCTTTCGGCGGAGTCCCGCCGCGCCATCATGAAGTTGCGTTCGCTCGGCGTGGATTCTGACGCGCCGATTCTCGGATACGCACCGCGGCTGCGGGCTCGAGAAGCAGCGTTCGACCCGTTGAGCGTCGCGCTCGAGCGCAAGACGATCGTCACATTCGCCTACCTGAAACCAGGCGAACCCGCCGCAAGGCGCCGCACCGTCGCGCCCCTGGCCCTTGTGCAGCATCTGGGCAGGTGGCATCTGCACGGCATCGATCAAGACGCTGGGGAGCCTCGCACCTTCCTGCTCTCTCGCATTGTCGACGCTGTGCAATCGACCGGCACGACATTCGAACCGGACGGCACCGATTTCGCGACACGCGCTCTCGACGAGCTCGAACGGATCTGGGCCGAAAACGTGGCAGAGATCGAGGTCGTTCCAGAAACGGATGCCGCCACCCGCCTTGGCAAACGATACGGCACCCAATCGCCGGGGGAGACCAGGCTGAGCGTGCACTACTCAGACATCAACATCCTGGCCGACGAACTTGCCGGATACGGCCCGGAAGTGCTCGTTCACTCCCCGGATACGCTGCGCGATAAGGTGCTCGAGCGTTTGCGTCAGACCATCAGAGCGCACAGCGCTGAAGCAGCAGCTGATGAACCAGGCGGCGACAATGGTTGATCGTCCCATGCAGGCCCAAGACAAGCTGGCCTTCCTGCTCGCGCTCGTTCCATACCTGATGGACCACGAGCAGGTAACGGTGGCAGAAGCCGCGGCTCACTTCAGCGTGCCGGAGGACCAGATCCGCGATGCGGTGCGCCTGATCGCCGTTTCAGGCATCCCGGGGGAGACGCAGCAATACCAGCACGGCGACCTGTTCGACATCGCGTGGGACGCGTTCGAAGACCGCGACGAGATCGTGCTCACTCACATGGTCGCCATTGATGACTCTCCACGATTCTCTGCGCGTGAGGCCGCTGCTCTCATCGCAGGACTGCAGTACCTGTCCGCGCTGCCGGAGAACGCCAACCGTGACGCAATCGGCACCCTGATGGCCAAACTCACTCGCGGCGCGTCTGCAACTCCCAGCCAGGTGGCTGTTGCAGGAAGCGAATCTGACGCGTCTCTGAAGATCATTAGGGATGCTGTTGTGTCGGGAACGCAGGTCGAGTTCGGCTACCTGAGTTCACGCGGCGAATATGAGCGCAGACGCGTCGACCCGTTGCGGGTCGAGTCCGTCGATCAGGACTGGTATCTGCGCGGCTGGTGCCATCTGCGCCAGGCCGTGCGCACGTTCCGCCTGGACAGGATGAGCGAACTGACCGGCACGCTGGATCCGATAACGTATCGGCCGACGGATGTCACCCTTCCCGAGACACTCTTCGAAGGCTCGGCGGATGATCTCACGGTGAAGATCGAGGTGTCGGCGTCGGCCCTGGTGTTGATCTCGGACTATATTCCGGCGGGCACCGGTATTCAGGAGCAGGACGGATACGTCACAACCGAACTTCGAGTGGCGCACTATCACGGCCTCAAACGACTGGTGTGTGGGCTCTCCGGCGTTCTCACGGTCATCGCACCCCCTGATGCGCGAAAAGCGGTCGCAGACTGGGCGGCTGCCGGTCTCGCACGCTACGACGGTTAGGGCGTTTGCGATGCCGTGGTGGTCGTGGATCATTATCTGGGGAGGCCTCGTTCTGCTCCTGGTGGGAGTACTGGCTTTTCTGACGTATCGAATCGTGATCAAATCGTTCAAGACGCTCGAAGCGCTCGGCGATCTCACTGAAAAGGCTGAACTACTGGACGCTCGCGCCCACGATATGGCCGACGAACCACGCGAGTCCGCTGTGTTCTCCAGCGCGTTGCAGCGAGCCGAGGCTTGGCATGCGATACTGGGCGAACGTCGGTTTCGACGGCAAACCCGCAGGGAGCGCCGCGTGCAACGCGGTAAACTACTTACGAAGGCTGATCCCCATCAGCTCTTCCACCGAATCAAGAGGACGTGAGCTTATGTTCGCCGGTCTTACAGGATGGCACCTTCTCATCATCCTGGCCGTTATTTTGTTGCTTTTCGGAGCGACGAAACTCCCCGCTCTGTCGAAGAGCGTCGGCCAGTCGATGCGGATCTTCAAAAGCGAAGTGAAGACGATGAAGGACGAAGACAATAAGGATGCCAACAAGGATGGCAAGGATGCCGCTTCCCTGAATGCGGAGCCGCAGCAGGCATCCACAACGGAATCGTCGTCACAAACCAAGCCTTAGCCTCATGAGCACTGCCACACGGCCCAAGCGCGGCAAAGACCGCGAGGGTCGGATGTCATTGGGGCAGCACCTGGTCGAGTTGCGTAAGCGATTGACGCTGATCGCTATCGGAATTCTGCTCGGTGCTGTCGCTGGCTGGTTCCTGTCGCCGTACATCTGGGATGCGATGAGCGCGCCAGTGCACGAAATGGCCAAGGCGCAGCACGCGAGCATCAACTACCCGAACATCACTGCGGCGTTCGACCTGAAGATGCAGGTCGCGATCTATGCCGGCATCGTTATTTCGTCGCCGCTCTGGCTCTACCAGATTTTCGCATTCCTCGTGCCGGGGCTGACGGGAAAAGAGAAGCGGTACACGTTCGGGTTCTTCTTCACCGCGATCCCGCTGTTCCTCGCAGGCTGCGCTGCCGGCTGGTTCGTGCTGCCGCACATCGTCACGTTGCTGACGAGTTTCTCGCCGCAGGGCGATGCGACGTTGCTGTCCGCAGGAGACTATTTCTCCTTCGTATTGAAGTTGGTCGTCGCCATCGGTGTGGCATTCGTGCTGCCGGTGTTCCTCGTGCTGCTGAACTTCATGGGAATTCTGACCGCACGTGGAATCCTCAAAGCATGGCGAATCGCCCTCGTCGTGATCATGCTGTTCACGGCAATCGCGACTCCGTCAGCCGATGTGATCTCCATGTTCATGCTGGCCATCCCGCTCGTGATCCTGTACTTCGGGGCGGCGGGCGTGGCCGCCATCCATGATCGTCGCATTGCGAAAACAGCCCTTCGAATCGAAGCCGAGTTGGGTTCCTGAGCTCACCGGGTCGCGTTGGCGCCCCGTAGTGTTGAGGGGTGAGCGCAGAACTCTCGCCTGCCGAGCGATACGCGGCCCATCGCAGTCGTGCACGATCACCGCTGCTCGACGCGTTCAGGTCAGGTCAGCGGTTCGACCTCGACCCGTTCCAGATTGAAGCGTGCGCCAGCCTCGAACGTGGTCGAAGCGTGCTCGTTGCCGCTCCAACCGGCGCCGGCAAGACCATCGTGGCCGAATTTGCGTTGTACCTGGCCATGGCGACCCCGTCGGCCAAGGTCTTCTACACGGCGCCGATGAAGGCACTCAGCAACCAGAAGTACCAAGAATTCGTTGGCGAGTACGGCCCAGAGAACGTCGGCCTGCTCACGGGTGACACGAACATCAACGCGCGCGCGCGCATCGTCGTAATGACGACCGAGGTGCTGCGTAACATGCTCTACGCCGACTCCGACCTGCTGGCAGACCTGTCGTGGGTGGTCATGGACGAGGTGCACTATCTTGCTGACCGGTTCCGCGGCGCTGTGTGGGAGGAAGTCATCATCCATCTGCCGCAGTCGGTGCGTCTGGTATCGCTCAGCGCGACGGTGTCGAACGCCGAGGAGTTCGGTGACTGGCTTCAGGCGGTGCGCGGCGACACGGATGTGATCGTGTCAGAGGATCGCCCAGTTCCGCTCGAGCAGCACGTGCTGATGCGGTCGAAATTGATCGACCTGTTCGATGGTTCGACAGGCTCAGCACAGCGCTCCTCCGGGCTTGCTGCGACGAATCGGGTCAACCCGGAGCTGGTGCAGATGGCTCGTTACGGGGGGCGAACGCTCAGCGCTAGACAGATGAAGGACGTCGGCCGATACCACTCAAAGGGCGGACGCCGGGAGAGCTTCAGGCTAGATCGCGCTGACACGATCTCGATGCTCAGCGAGCGCAACCTACTTCCTGCAATCTTCTTCATATTCAGCAGGGCAGGTTGCGACCAGGCCGTCAGTCAGGTGCTGCGAGCTGGAGTGCGCCTGACCGAAGCTCATGAGCGCGAGGAGATCAGGCGAATCGTCGAAGAACGATGCCGCACGATCCTCGACGAGGATCTGGCGGTTCTCGGCTACTGGGATTGGCTTGAGGGCCTGCAGCGCGGCGTCGCGGCTCATCATGCCGGAATGCTGCCGGCTTTCAAGGAGGTGGTCGAGGAACTCTTCCAGAAAAAGCTGGTCAAGGCCGTCTTCGCCACTGAGACGCTAGCGCTCGGCATCAACATGCCCGCCAGAACTGTCCTGCTCGAGAAGCTCGAGAAGTTCAACGGCGAATCCCGGGTGCCGATCACGCCGGGGGAGTACACCCAACTCACCGGCCGAGCGGGCCGGCGTGGCATCGACGTGGAGGGGCACTCGGTTATCCACTGGCAGGAGGGCTTGGATCCGCAGGCCGTAGCCTCTCTCGCGTCACGGCGAAGCTATCCACTGAACTCGAGTTTCCGCCCCACGTACAACATGGCGGCTAACCTGATCGACCAGTTCGGCCGGTCGCGCACGCGCGAGATTCTCGAATCGTCATTTGCGCAGTTTCAGGCCGACCGAGCTGTGGTCGACCTGGCAAGAAAGGTGCGGCAACAGCAAGAGTCCCTTGACGGCTACGAGAAGGCGATGACGTGTCACCTCGGCGATTTTCGCGAGTATTCGACTATCCGCCGCGAATTGACCGACCTGGAGCGCAGCGGCGCCAGGGCAGAGACACAGAGCCGGGCAGAACGAGACAAACGCGGCCGTCGACTTGCGGCGCTGCGCAAACGGCTCAAGTCGCATCCGTGCCATGGATGCGCTGAGCGTGAGCAGCATGCACGATGGGCCGAGCGGTGGTGGCGTTTGAAGCGCGAGACCGACGCACTGTCTCGGCAGATTTCGTCCCGCACAGGGGCCGTTGCCAAGGTCTTCGATCGGGTTACAGATGTTCTGCTTGACCGTGGATACCTGGTGAAGGAACCGTCCGGCGAGACGGCTCTCACCGTTCACGGGCGCACGCTCAAACGCATCTATGGTGAGCGCGACCTTCTGATCGCAGAGTGTCTGCGGCGCAATACCTGGACGGCGCTTGACGCACCATCGCTTGCGGCGATCGCGTGTGCTCTCGTGTATGAGCCAAGGAGGGATGAGGCGAACGCGGCGGAACGCTACCTGCCACGCGGCCCGTTCCGCCCCGCACTGGAGAAGACGGAGGAACTCTGGTCGACGCTTGATGACATCGAACGCGCGAACAAGCTCGCGGGAAGTGAGCCTCTTGCCACCGGATTATGTCTTCCGATGCACGTCTGGGCATCAGGAGGCAGTCTGATCGCCGTTCTGCGCGATGCAGATATGGCCGCCGGCGATTTCGTGCGTTGGACGAAGCAGACCATCGACCTGCTCGACCAGTTATCCGTTGTCGCTCAAGGACCGGTGGGGCGAACGGCGAGAGTTGCGTTGGACGCGATCAGGCGCGGCATCGTCGCGTACTCATCAGTTGCATAGGCAGCCCTCGGCAGACACCTGGTCTGATCGCCTAAGCTCGAACATCGTGACAACAGCACGCCACGCCCCCCTGCCGACGTGGCTTGCCGTCATCGTTGCCATGAT
>DATMTC010000359.1:0-1771 GCA_035565115.1 Microbacteriaceae bacterium
CATGGTCGCTGCCCTTGCCGCATCGATCGTCGCGCTGACCATTCCGATGGTGCTGCAGGCGCTCGTCGACGGCCCGATGAAGACCGGCGACAGCGCAGAGGTGTGGCCATCCGCTCTGCTCGTGCTCGCACTCGGTGCGGCGGAAGCCGTGTTCATCTCGCTGCGGCGCTGGTTCGTGCTGACTCCTGGCACGAAAATCGAGGCAACGCTGCGCAATGGGCTGTACGCCAAGTTGCAGGATCTGCCGGTGAGCTTTCACGATCGGTGGCCGAGTGGCCAGCTGCTGTCCCGCGCGGTCAGCGACCTGAACCTGATTCGCCGCTGGCTGTCGTTCGGCTTCGTGCTGTTCTTCGTGAACATCGTGACGATCGTGGTTGGCTTCGGCGTGCTGTTCTGGTGGAACGGATGGCTGGCCATCATCTTTCTGCTCTGCTCGATTCCGCTGTGGATCTACGGCTACCTGTTCGAGCAGAAGTACTCGGTGATCGCCCGCCGCAGCCAGGACCAGGCAGGCGACCTGGCGACATCCGTTGAGGAGTCGGTGCACGGCATCCGAGTGCTGAAGGCGTTCGGGCGAGGTCGTCACGCGTTGAAAAACTTCACGGCACAGGCTGAGGATCTGCGCGGAACCGAGATCGCGAAGGCCAAGGCGATTGCGGGCATCTGGCTGTGGCTGCTGATGGTTCCAGACGTGGCGTTCGCGGTATGCCTGGTCGTTGGCGTCTGGCTCACAGCGCAGGGCAACCTGACGGCGGGTCAGCTGCTGGCGTTCTTCGCAACGGCCACGGTGCTGCGTTTTCCGATCGAATCGATCGGGTTCCTGTTGTCGATGACCTATGACACGCGAACGGCCGCAGACCGATTCTTCGACGTGATGAACACCGTCAATGACATCACAGACCCCGAGGATCCGAAGACGGTGACAGACCCGCGCGGCCTGCTGCGTTTCGAGGACGTGCACTATCGATACCCCGATTCGCCGGAGCGTTACCCGGACCTTCTAAACGGCATCGACCTCACGGTGGAGCCGGGCGAGACGATGGCGCTTGTCGGATTGACCGGATGCGGCAAGTCCACGCTCACCGCGCTGACAACGCGGCTGTACGACGTCACCGGGGGCCGGATCACGATCGACGGCGTCGACATCCGTGACCTGTCACGCGAGGAGCTGCGCACCCACCTTGCGATGGCGTTCGAGGATGCGACGCTGTTCTCGGCGTCGGTTCGCGACAACGTGCTTCTCGGACGTGAGGACCTGATCGGTGACGACCCTGAGACGGTGGCCGCCGCCCAAGCTCAGCTGACCGAAGCGCTCGAGATCGCGCAGGCCGGATTCGTCTACGACCTTCCGGACGGCGTGGACACGAAGGTTGGCGAGGAAGGGCTGAGCCTGTCCGGCGGTCAACGGCAGAGGCTCGCGCTCGCCAGGGCCGTCGCGGCCAAGCCGGATGTGCTCGTGCTCGACGATCCGCTGTCTGCACTGGATGTCGACACTGAGGCACTCGTCGAAGCCGCGTTGCGACGCGTGCTCGCATCGACGACGGCGCTGATCGTCGCTCACCGGCCATCAACGGTCATGCTGGCCGATCGGGTTGCCCTGCTGGAAGACGGCAGGATCACCGCGGTCGGAACCCACCACGAGTTGCTCGAAGCAAGCGAACACTACCGGTTCGTGATCTCGAGTCTCGAAGACGAACAAGACGAAGAAATTCTGCAGGAGGCGAACCTATGAGCACCGCCACGGTTCTTGGCGTCGAGGGCGAAGAGCGCA
>DATMTC010000360.1:0-5325 GCA_035565115.1 Microbacteriaceae bacterium
CGTGCCGCGACGACGCCACGGCGATGTTGATTGCGGCGGCCGGCTTCGCGTCGCGGCCGAACACCGGCACCGAAACCGAGCGGAGGCCCGCCGCGACTTCCTGGTCCTGCAGCGCATAGCCCTGGTCCCGAATTTCGGCCAGCCGCCCCCGAAGCTCGTCGATCGAGTGCACCGCGTTGGGTCCTACGCTTGCCCCGAAGTCGTGATCGGCGAGTGTCGCGTCCAGCTCATCGCCGCTCAGATAGGCGAGCAGCAACTTGCCCATCGACGTATATGCGGCGGGCAGTGTCGAGCCAACCTGGATGTTCGCGGTCACCAGATCAGAATTGCGCAACCGAGCAAGGTAGAGCACCTGGTCGCCGACGAGCACGCCGAGGTTGACGGTCTCGCCGGTGACCTCGCCCAGTTGCCGCAGCGGCTGCTCGCTCAGCTGCACCAGGCTCGAGCCGCGCAGCGCCGCCGAGCCGAGCGTGAGCACCGCCACACCGGGACGGATCGCCCCGTCGGGCAGGCGCTCGACGAAGCCCTGCTCCTCGAGGGTCGCGACAATGCGAAAGGCCGTCGGCATCGGGATGCCGGTGCGATCGCAGATCTCGCGCAGCTTCAGTGCTGTCACCGATTCGTCGAACAGGCGCAGCACATCCAGACCCTTGGCGAGCGCCTCGATCCGATAGCGGCTGCCCGGCTTGTCGGGCGCCCCTTCGGGAACGGGGGCGTGAGCGGTGGCTTTCATGGAATGAAACCGTATCTCTCCGGGGTTCGGCGCGCAAACTTCACGACTCAACCCGAAAGACGCGCAGCTGCAGCGCGAGCGTCGAGTAATAGCCGACGAGGGTTGTCAGTTCGAACATGACCTGTTCGCCGATGGCGGCGGAGGCCTCGGCCCACAACGCGTCGTCGAGGTCGCCGTCCAGCAGTCCGAGCACCGTGCGGGCGACCAGGAGCTCCGTGCCGCCGAACGGTCTCGCGTCTTCGTCTTGCAGCGCGGCCAGTTCCACATCCGTGAACCCAAGCGCCCGCGCGATGGCCTCGTGAGAGTCGCGCTCGAATGAGCTGCGCCAACGCGCCGCGACCAGCAGGATGGCCAGCTCGCGGGCGCGATCGGTTAGCTGGGTGCTGTAGCGCACTGCCGCACCGAGCTCCTGCAGGGCTGTGCCGACGGCCGGCGACAGCAGCAGCGCGTCGAACGGGCCGCGAAGCGAACCGTCGGATGCTGTCAGGGCGAAGTGCTGCGGCCCCTGCGCACGCGGTCCGCCGACGATCACGTCGTACAGTGGGCGCTGGGCGTCGGTCAGCTCGTCCGGGCGCAGCGGGCGGATGCGTGCCATCAGGTCCTCCTTGGTCACTAGCTCTGACCACGAGAGCGAAATAGCGCACGTTGCGCGACCGTGATTCCGACGTTGATGAGTATCGCGGCCACGCTGATCCCGAGGATCAGCGCGTCCAGCCGCGCAGGTTGGAGTGTCCCAGAGAGCACCGCGAGCAACGCCCCCACACCATCCGTCGACATGAGCAGTTGGCCGAGGAGGATGCCCAGAAGCGACAATGACGCGCCCAGTCTCAAGGCGCCGATCACCCCAGGCAGACATGACGGTAACACGACGTTGAGAATGTGGCGTGTCCGGCCTCCACCCATCGCGCGTGAGGCCTCGAGCAGCTCCGCGTCGACCTGGGTCGCGGCGGTGAGTGTTCCCAGAACCACGGGGACGAGACCGTGTGTGACGCCGAACGCGATTTCAGCGTTCTGACCGAGGCCGAACCAGATGACAAAGAGTGGATAGAACGCGACCTGCGGAACCGCATAGAGCACGACTGCCACATTGCGCGCGACGGGGGCGCCCCGGAGCCGCCCGAGGACGAGCCCCAGAGCCACGCCGACCACCGCGCTGATTGCGAACGCGATCAGGAAGCGCTCGGCAGTGACGAGGAGTCCGGACTGAACGGACGGGTCGAGGAACACCGCGAGTCCGTGCAGGACAATCGCTGACGGAGCCGCGAAAAACGAACTCGTCGGCAGGAAGAGGTCGACCAGGATCTCCCAGAGAGCCACGAGGAGGGCGACGGTGCCCCATCGGAGAGCCAGCACCCGGACGGTGCTGGCTCTCTCTGTGGCGCGCGAACGTTTTTGTTCGGGCACATCGACGGCGAGAAACGCTGATGTCGCGCTCAAGAATCTCTCACTTCGCGGGCAGGAACTTGTTCGTGTACATGTCGTTTGTGTCAGGTGCGCTCGGCCCCAGCTTCAGGGTCGGTACTGCGGCCGCCATCGCCTTAAGCCCGGGCACGCTGACCTTGCCGTCGTCGGTGAATATCTTGGATGCTCCCTCGTAACCGGCCTCGGCTGCTGCCTGCGGAAGCTTCATCGTCTTCACGGCGATGGCGACCGCCGCAGCCTTGTTCGCCGAATCCTGATGCCACGCGATCGCCTTGGAGATCGCTGTGGAGAACCGCTTGGCGACGGCGGGGTTCTTCTGCAGCCAGTCGCCCGTCGCGATGAGCGACGAGTACTGGGTCGGGATCTTCAATGACGTCGTCGTGCCGATGATCGTCGATCCCTTGATGACGCTCGCAAGGCTGGCCGGATTCCACGTTCCGCCCGTTGCGCCCGTCTGGATGGCGCCGAACAGTGCAGCATTGGTTCCGATGGCCTCCACCTTGATGTCGTCCGCGCTCAGGCCGGCGGCCTTAGGCGTACTCCGGGCAAGAAAGTCAGACCACGAACCGAACGAGGAGACTGCCAGGCTCTTCCCCTTGAAATCGGATGGCTTGGCGACTCCCGCTGCGGTGCTACCGTACAGAGCGAAGTCCGTCTTTTGCGCGATCGAGTAGAAGATCTTCACGTTCAGGTTGTTGGCGTTGCCCGCGACAGCGTCGAAGCCGACGCCGGCCTGGACGTCGATGCTTCCGGCGACCAGAGCACGCGTGGTGTCCGATCCGCCGCTGAAGTCCACGTTCGTGACGGTGATGTGCTGCTTCTTGAAAAAGCCCTCCTGTTCGGCGATCAGAACCGGCATGTTGTTCGTGTACGCCAGCGCATTGTCGAATCCGACCTTCAAATTCACCGCCTTGACAGGCGCATTCGAATTGCTCGTCGAGTCTGGGCTGGAACTGGAGCACCCGGCGAGGGCGACGACCGCGAGGAGCGGCACCGTCATTGCGGATATGACCTTGTACCTCATGCGTTGACCTTTCTACTGATGAGCGCCTGTATGAACGTAAGAACGCCGAGCATCACGGCCGTGACGATCACCGTGACGATCAGCCATGCGAAGAGCCCGGGAGTCTGGAAGGATTGCCCTGCGCGCGCGAGCTGGAAGCCGAGTCCGACTGTCGCTGAAAGGAACTCACCGGCGACAACGGTCACAATCGCGAGGCTCAGCCCTGTGCGCAGGCCACCGAACACGTCGGGGAGGATCGACGGAAGCGTGACACGCCGTATCGTCGCAAAAGGTTTCGCGCCCATGCTGCGGGCGGCGAGCAGGAGATTCGGGTCGACCGCTCGCACCGCCCAGTGGGTCGCGATCGCGATCGGAAAGCCCGCCGAGATCGCGCCGATGATGACCTTCGCCGCGCCCCCGCTGCCCAGTGCTCCCAGCAGCAACGGGTAGAGGAGCACGACGGGAACAGCGAAGAGGTTCGCGAGCAGCGGCTCATACGCACGTGAGAGTAGCGTGCGGCTGCCGACCACGACGCCGATCCCGAGCCCGCACACGGCCGCGATGAGAAAAGCGCTGACCACCTCGGCGGCCGTCGCACCGACGTTCTCGAAGAGCACTGCCGGTGTAGCGAGGATCTCGCCCAGTTGCGCGAACGCTGCCGCCGGCGTAGGAAGGAGCACAGCGGGGACTGCCGTGGTCACGGCAAGGAGCGCCCAGACCACGAAGGCCGAGACGACGACATAGACGTAGGCCATCCATTTCGACGCCCACAGGTGTCGGGTCCGGTCCCCTGTTACCGTGCTCATGCGATCTTCTCAGCTTTGTCGCTGAAGAGGAGCTCGGTCAGACGGTCGGTGATCGCGTGGAATTCAGGACTCCGCATCATGGCTCCGTTGCGCGGATGGGGCAGGTCGACATCGATCGTCTCAACGATCGATCCCGGTCGCGGCGACATGACGACAATGCGATCGGAGAGGTAGACGGCCTCCGACAGGCTGTGGGTGACGAAGATGACGGTCTTCTGCTCGGCCTCAAGCATGCGCAGGACCTCCATTCCCAAACGCATGCGGGAGTGTTCGTCGAGGGCCGCGAACGGCTCGTCGAACAGCAGAATCCTCGCGTCCGAAGCGAAAGCACGGGCGAGCGCTACACGCTGCTGCATTCCTCCGGACAACTGCGCCGGGTGCTTCTCGGCGAACTCCATGAGACCGACCGTCTCGAGTGCCTGTTCCGCGCGCTCTCGGCGCTGCCGACGAGGAACACCCGCGAACTCCAACGCGATCTCGATATTGCGTATCGACGAACGCCACGGGAACAGCGCAAGGTTCTGGAAGAGGTAGGCAACTTCCTTCGGCCGCGGAGCGGTGACCACGCTTCCATTGACGGTGGCCACGCCCGACCGAGGCGTCAACAACCCGCCGATCGCCCTCAGTGCCGAGCTCTTCCCGCACCCTGAAGCACCGACGATCGAGACCAGCTCGCCGGTGTGCGCCTCGAAGCTGAGCGGCATGGTCGCCCGAAGATCCCCATAGAAGATCTCCACCTCTTCCAGAACGACACTCGCTGCCATGGGTTCCTCTCCTGGCCGCGCCGCATCGGCGACATCCTCGTGGCCAATCTACACTTTCATTTACAGAAAGCTACTTTCTTACCGAGAGAGTATCGGCTGAGTGTAGAGAAGTAAAGCCGTGCAGACAGAAGTCGCACGATAGAGCTTGCCGTCAGTTCCGTCGCAGTCGGCCAACCGTGCGGAGCTCTCAGCAACCGATCGAGCGTATGGAGAACCTCTGCGCGTCAGCGGAGGTCTGAACCTCGATGCTGAGGCGCGACAAGGCTGACGAGCAGTCCTCCGCTTGACCCGCCAACGATGATTGTCCGGTTCATGTAAGCCGCAGTGCGGCGACCGGGCAGACGCGCACCGCGTTTCGAGCTTCGGTCAGATGTGCGCAACTGCGCGTAGACAGCACGAGCGGGCTGAGTTGACGCGGCGTCGGTCCACCGCTAGATTCATTTCAGAAAGTCACTTTCATAGAATGAAGTTGTGGAATCAATGGCGAACAACACTCAGATCGATAGCGCGGAGTTCACCGCGGGTCCCGGCGCAGACTGGCTCGGTTTGCGCGGGTCGCGCGTGCTGGTCGCGGGTGGCGGCGGGATCGGCGGCGCC
>DATMTC010000361.1:0-3125 GCA_035565115.1 Microbacteriaceae bacterium
CGAGTCTCTTCGTGATGTCAGCATCGCCGACCTGACACGTGCGCGGGATGTGCTCGACGGGGAGACGTTCCGACGAGTTCGCCACGTTGTCACCGAGAATCAGCGGGTGCTCGACACGGTTCGCCTTCTGCGCGAGCAGGGACCCGGAGCCATCGGCGATCTGCTCGATGCCTCGCACCGCTCACTGCGGAACGACTTCGAGGTGTCGGTTCCTGAACTGGATCTGGCCGTCGAGACATCGCAGAACTATGGCGCGATCGGCGCGCGCATGACCGGAGGCGGATTCGGCGGGTCGGCGATCGCGCTTGTCCCATCCCACCTGGTCTCCCAGGTGAAGGTGTCTGTCGACGGCGCATTCGCCGAGCACGGGTACGCCCAGCCGGACATGTTCGTCGTGCGACCGGCGGATGGTGCGGCCCGCGTAGCCTAGCCGGCCGCATCCGCGCGCCCATCCGACACAGGCATCCCAACCGCGTTTCAATCCCGTTCCAGCGATTTTGCCCACTTGAGGTGGGCAGAATCGCTGAAACGGGATTGGAACTTCAGTGGCCCGAGCTCGCTCCAGTGGGGGCTTCACGAAGCACCTCGTCGACGGTCGTGATCTGGATCAGCGGCGCATACAGAGCCATCGCGTCGAGCGCCCGCTGATGGTCGGTCTTCGACAGCCCGGCGCAGGCATCCGACACGACGCGCACGTGGATTCCCGCGTCGGCGGCCGGGAGCGCCGTCGACAGCACGCAGCAATCGGTTGACACGCCGGTGAGCACCATTTCGCGGCTGCCGCGCATCGCTTGCGCCAGTTCGTCTCCCCATTTGCCGAACGTGGGGCTGCTCACGATCTCATGCCCTGCCGTGTCGAACTCGCTCGTGATGTCGTAGAGCGGGTCATCGTCAGGAACGAGGGCAAACGGCCAGTCGCGGTAGTAGTCCACCCACGCGCCATCCGGATGGGCTGGCGCAACGAACCGGGTGAACACGACGCGGTCACCGAATGCCGGAAGCAGCCGCCGGATGCCCGCTGACGCGCTCGCGTAGTCCCGGGTCGCCCAGTCGCTGCCAGGGTCGGCGAAGATGTTCTGCATGTCGATTGCGACGAGCACCGGCGCCTCTGCCATGCTGCTCACGGCCGCCCGACCGGCGCTTCGCCGGCTGCAGCAGACGCGGCAGGCGCTGGTGCGGCATCCGGGGCGGCCTCTTGCCGCCGGATGGTGCTGCGCCCGAACAGGATGACCGCAAGGTACCCGACCACGAGGGCGACGAGCACTCCGAGGTTGGCGTATGCCCAGTCGCCACCGCGACCGCCGAGGCCGAACGGCTGCAGCAGGTATCCGAGCCAATCGAGCCAGTGCGCATTCTGGATCGGGTTGGTGATGAGTCCCCATCCCAGCGCCGTCCCGACCACGAGTGCTCCGATCGCGAGCCAGTTCGCGCGCCCATACCGGCCGCGAGCGTTGAACAGGTCGGCATCCGAATAGTCGGCGCGGCGCAGCGTCAGGTCGGCCAGGAAGATGCCGCACCATGCTGCGATAGGGGTGCCGAGGGTGATCAGGAAGCCTTGGAACGGTCCGATGAAGTCTGTGGCGAAGAACACGATATACACGGTTCCGATGATCATGATCACACCGTCGATCCCGGCAGCCACCGGCCGCGGTATCTTCACGCCAGAGCTCAGCAGCGCGATCCCCGACGAGTAGATGTCGAGCACGGCGCCGCCGATCAGGCCGAGCACCGCCACGATGGCGAACGGGATCAAGAACCAGACCGGCAGGATGCTCGTGAGCGCCCCGATGGGATCGCCTGCGACGGCGTTGCTCAGCTTTGTCGAGGACCCGGCCAGCAGCAGACCGAAGATGACCAAGATCACCGGGGCGAGCGACGAGCCGAATGTTGTCCAGCCGACAACGCCGCGACTCGACGATGTTCGAGGCAGATACCTCGAGTAGTCAGCGGATGCCTGCACCCAGCCAAGCCCGAACCCGGTCATCATGAACACCAGGCCACCGATCAGATGCTGAATGTTGCCGCTCGGGATCGCGCCGATCTTGCCGAAGTCGATTTGATTCCACACCAGGATGATGTAAACGATCGTCAGCACTCCGGTCACGATCGTGATGATCACCTGCATCCGCATGATCACGGTGAACCCGAACACCCCGCCGCCGATCACCAACAGCACGACGACGATCAGTGCGACCACCTTGGTGACGGCCCCGCCGTCGAGCCCGAGTTCGGTGAACACCGTCGAAGTTGCAAGCACCGCCAGCGAGGCGAGCACTGTCTCCCAGCCGACGGTGAGCAGCCACGAGATGATCGACGGCAGCCTGTTGCCGTAGACACCGAATGCTGCGCGACTCAGTGTCAGTGTCGGGGCTGAACCACGTTTGCCTGCAAGCGAGATGAAGCCGCAGAACAGGAACGAGATGACGATGCCGATGACCCCGACGATCGTCGCCTGCCAGAACGAGATGCCGAACCCGAGCAGGAACGAGCCGTAGCTGACGCCCAGCACCGACACGTTGGCGGCGAACCATGGCCAGAACAGGCTGTTAGGGCGCCCCTTGCGTTCGCTCTCGTCGATCGGGTTCAGGCCGTTGGTCTCGATGCCGAGACCTGCGCTTTGTTGCGCGGAAGGGACATCCGTTGTTGACATGCTCGACCTCGTTCTTTCCGGGTTGCCGCATGCGCGGGCTTGCCCTGAAAGTAGCGTTAGCCGCCTGCGCCGTCAAGCGCATGACGACCCTCGCCGGGCGGTGGATGGGTAGGCTGAGTGGCATGACAACGCATCACGACGCTCGCGTTATCGCTTTGCCTGGCCGGGATGCTCCACAGGTCGCCGAATCAGCGTGGGTGGCGCCCGGCGCTGTGCTCGTCGGCGCGGTAACGCTCGGCGACCGCGCAAGCGTCTGGTACAACGCAGTGTTGCGTGCGGACAACGAACCGATCGTCATCGGCGACCGCTCGAACCTGCAAGACAACGTGTCGTGCCACGTCGACACCGGAGCGCCTCTGACCGTCGGACAGGGCGTTTCGGTCGGCCACAACGCTGTTCTGCACGGCTGCACCATCGAGGACGACGTGCTCGTCGGAATGCATGCGACAGTGATGAACGGCGCCGTCGTCGGCGC
>DATMTC010000362.1:0-1686 GCA_035565115.1 Microbacteriaceae bacterium
ATCGCGCTGACGTGCGTGTCGACATCCACCGGGATGGCGGTGCCGGCCAACGGGCCTGAGCCAACAGAGCGCTCGCGCGTCGAACGCGTGACGGCGCCCGAGACGCGCACAACCGGTCCGAGCAGTGTCACCAGGCTGGTCAGGTAGTACGGCGCCATATCGAACAGCGGCCCTCCGCCCGGCTGATAGTAGAACTGCGGAGCAGGATGCCACCGCTCGTGTCCCGGCGACGACCAATGAACAGCCGCAGCGACAGGCTCGCCGATCGTGCCTGCGTCAAGAACCTGCCTTGCGGTCTGGATGCCTGTGCCGAGCACCGTGTCTGGCGCACTACCGACGCGCAGGCCGCGCGCAGCGGCCAGCTCGAGCATCGGCGCGGCCTCGTCCGGATCGAGCGCCAACGGCTTCTCGCCATACACGTGCTTGCCTGCCTCGAGCGCCCGCGTGGCGATCGCAACATGCGCCGCCGGAATCGTGAGGTTCAGCACCGCATCGATGCGAGGGTCTGTCAACAACGCGTCGACGCTGAGTGCCTCGACGCCCTGCTCCGCGGCCACCTCGGCCGCGCGCGCCTCGTTCATATCAGCCACCGCGATGAGCTTGAGCCCGGGCAGGCTCGGGAAGTGCTCGAAGTACTGCGCGCTGATGTTTCCGACACCGACGATTCCTACGTTCATGACACCGTCATTCAGCGCGCCGCCCACAGGAGTCCCCTCTCGACGATCGTGCGAACGTTCGGGTTGTCGAGCACTTCGAGCCGGTGACCCGGCGCCGAGACGAACACGCGTCCCTTGCCCCACTGCCGCGTCCAGATCGCAGGTGCCGTGACCGGCCGGTTCCAGGCATCCCACGGCCGAACGGCCTGCGTTGTCGTCGCAAGCACATCGTTGTATTCGTCGCTGAGCACCCAGTACTGCTCGGTCGTCAGCTCGAAGTCCTCGATGCCCTGCGTGATCGGATGCGTTTTGCCGAGCTCGGTGATGTGCACGGTGTACGGAATGTAGTTGTCTGACTGCTCCCCGGTGCGCTCGGCCGGATCCTTGCCAGCGTGGTGAGCGAACTGGCCGCCGATCATGTGCAGGTAGTCGGCGTTGTTCCGATACGAGTCAGCGATCCCGCCGTGCCAACCGGCGAGGCCCGTTCCGTTCAGCACGGCGGCCTGCAACCCAGCGAATTCTTCTTTCTCGATGGTGGACATCGTGACAACTTGCACGATCAGGTCCACCGTCTTCAGATACTCCTGGTCCGTGTAGATCGCTGTCGAATCCTCGATGCGCACGGTGAAGTTGTTGGCTTCGAGGTGCGGAATCACGGAATTCGTCGTCTCGACCGGCTGATGGCCATCCCATCCGCCGCGGACAATCAGGGCATGTCGTGAATGGGCACCGCTTTGCCCGGAATTGTCAGTCATATCAACTTTCTTGTGTGTGATTATTTGGTGCTGAATGCTGCATCGAATGCGGCATCCGGCTGGTCGAATGCGAATTGCTTCACGAACCCGAGCGCCTCAGGCGCGCCTACCATGCGGTCCATGCCTGCGTCTTCCCACTCGACAGACAACGGGCCCTGATAATCGATCGCGTTCAGCATGCGGAACGCGTTCTCCCATGGCACATCGCCATGGCCGGTCGAGATGAAGTCCCAGCCGCGACGCGGATCCGCCCACGCCAGGTGCGAGCCGAGTCG
>DATMTC010000363.1:0-2467 GCA_035565115.1 Microbacteriaceae bacterium
GCCCTTGGCGACACCCTTGTTGATGATGTCTGCGTTCAAGCTCGGCAGATAAAGGGAGGCCATGGCCGACGCGAACTGGAACAGCAGCACGCCGGCCAGCAGCCATCGGTATGGCTTCAAGTAGCGGATGAGGAGTTTCCCTAGCATGATCTCTTTCGATTTTTGCGGTCGTCGATCGGGCACGCGCCGCACTGCTGTGCTCGGAACGAGGCGCCACGGCGAATCAACGCCACGCTCGGCACATGGTGGACTTGGCAGATATTTAGGTGGTGCTGATGCTTCGGTGCTGCCCAATGCGACGCCACCGGGAGGCGTCGATCCGGCCGAGCATCACTATGGTCGCACCCTCTGACATCCGCTGACACTCAAGCCGACATCCGAGGGCTGCCTGCGATCTCTCCACGCGAACGTGGAAAATTGGACAGCTTCTAAGCCTGACACAATGCCGTCCACGGCGTCAATGATCCATGCGTATGAACACGCTTCCGACTCCAACATCAAGGGCAGCGAGTTGCAGGTGCGATCTCGATCAGGTCTGGGGTGATGTCGTCGATGCTGCCGCAGCCGGCAAGCGACATGAGTTCTGCGAGTTCTGCGTTCATGCGTCCGAGCAGGTTCAAAACACCCGCCTGGCCGCCATCCGCCAACGCCCAGAGGTACGGGCGCCCGACCAGCGCAGCATCCGCGCCGAGCGCCAGGGCACGAAACACGTCACCGCCGGAGCGGATGCCTCCGTCGACGTACACGGGCACCGCGCCGTGAACCGCGTCGAGCACGCGAGGAAGAGCTCGCGCCGTTGGAATCGACCCATCGATCTGTCGTCCGCCGTGGTTGGAGACCACGATGGCGTCGACCCCTGCGTCAACGGCACGTCGCGCATCGTCGGCACGCAGGACGCCTTTCACCGCTATCGGGAGAGAAGTTTCCTCCTTCATCGCACTGACATCGGCCCAGTTCAACGAGGGATCCCACACCCCAGGCTCGCTCGACCTGGTTGAACCGTCGCCGCGGTGGCTCGTGACGTGAACACCAGCTGGCAGGGGGCCAAGCCCGCCGTGGCGAGCCGAACGGGGCCGATACGCCTCGGTCGGTCTGTCGACGGTCACCACGATCTGTTCGAAACCATGAGCCTGCGCTTCCGAGACGACCATGCTCGTCCAGTCACGATCGGTGCTCACGTAGAGCTGTAACCAGGTGCGGGCGCCGACGGTGACGATATCGTGCAGGTCAGTCGTAGCTGACGTGGCCAGGCAGTAGATGGAACCTGCATCCCGAGCGGCCGCTGCCGCGGCCATCTCACCGTCAGGATGAAGAGCACGTTGCCTGCCCGCCGGGGCCAACAGGATCGGAGTCCGCACCTCTCGACCCAGTATCGTCGTGGTCGTGTCGGCCCGGCCAGTGCCGGCAACAACGTGCGGAAGCACCTCGTATGCGCGCCACGCGGCCTCGTTTGCGACGAGCGTTCGCTCGTCGCCTGCCCCGGCCGCAACAAAATCGTAGGTCGAGGCCGGAAGTCGCTTTCGCGCTTTTTCAGCGAGCCCGCTCATCCAAGAACTCGTTCCATCCATCACCTAAGTATCTTGATGTCGAGATACTTTGTCCATCCTTCCGAGAGCGGCGTCAGGCATCCTCACTCTCGTCCAGCCAGGCCAGAACGGATGCCTCGTGCTGATTCAGCGTCGGCGGCGCACCATGCTGCCGGCGAGTCGTCTCCACCTCGGAGTCGGCCGCGTTGTCGAAAAAGCGCAGCGGCGACCCAGGCAGCGTGATCGGGCCGAGCACCGAGTGGTCCACATCGACAAGCAGCCCCTGCGAGGCGACCTGGTCCCAGGCGTACACCTCATCGAGGCTGCGCACGCGCCCGGCCGGAACCCCTGCGTTCTCGAGCAGCACCAGCAGGCGCTCGGCAGGGTGCGCGGCGAATTCACCCTCGATGACCTGGATCAACCGGTCACGGTTGGCAACGCGCTCGGCATTAGTGGGGAGCCCTGGTGCGGCTGAATCGAGCCCGAACGCGGCGCAGAACCGCTGCCACAGGCCCTGGCTGCCGACGCTGATCTGCACGGCGCCGTCCTGACAGGCAAACAGGCCGTATGGCGCGATCGACGGATGATGGTTGCCCTGCGCGCGAGGCACCTCACCTGCAACGGTGGCGCGCGTGCCCTGGAACGCGTGTACGCCGACGAGTGCTGCGAGCAAAGAGGTGCGCACGACCTCCCCGCGACCGGTCAGTTGCCTGCGATGCAGGCTCGCGAGCACGCCGTACGCGCCATAGATTCCGGCAAGAAGGTCGCCGATCGGCACTCCAACGCGCTGCGGGTCGTCCGGCCCGGACCCCGTCAGCGACATCAAGCCAGACTCGCCCTGCGCGATCTGGTCATAGCCCGCCCTGCCGCCTTCCGGCCCGTCGTGCCCGAAACCGGTGATCGACAGGATGACAAGGCGCGGATTCAGCTCGTGCAGTCGC
>DATMTC010000364.1:0-3939 GCA_035565115.1 Microbacteriaceae bacterium
TCTCCGGTGGCGTTCATTCAGTCGATCACCGGTTCCTCCCGCACCGAGGCTGCCCGGCAGGTGCGCCTGGGTGAGGCGATGGGTGAAGCGGATGCCGCCCGCCGGCTGACCGAGACCGGCACCCTCCAGACCGACACCGTCGACCCGCCCAACGCTGACCTGCCCGAAACCGGTACCGACACCGACACCGACGTTCCGCCTGATCCATCCCCTCCCTTGGTGCCGCCGGTGGTGGTGCCGTGGTTCGAGCCGGTCACTCGCGCGGTGCAGGAGCATGTCCTCACCTCGGATGGGGCTGCGGCGATCATCCGTGGCATGGGGGACCCGTGTGCCCGGTGCGACACCGAGGCGATGCGGGCCGGGGTGATCGAGTTACTCGCCCGGGTGGCCGAGCTGACCGGGGATCTCGCCGGGACCGTGTTAGCCGGCACGATCAACGCCGACCAGTTGGGCAAACTCGCCCGGCAGACCCGGGACCGCATCGACCCGGGCGGGGTGACCGAACGGTTCCAGAAACACTACGAGGCGCGGAGTTGGCGGATGACCCGCACCGTCACCGGGCAGCGTGCCGCGTGGGTGGTCTTCGATGACGAATCCGGCATGTGGATCGACCATGTCATCGCCGCCGGAATGCGACCACGCCGCGGCGGACCCCGGTTCGTCGACAAAGACGAAGCAGCCCGCGCCGACGCGTTGAGAAACGATCCACGCAGCAACGACCAGTTGGTCTTCGACCTGCTCATCGACGCGATCCGCACCGGGATACTGGCCGACCCGACCAGTACGTTCGGCACCCGGCAACCCGGGCTACGGGTCATCACCACCCAAGAGAACCTCAACAACCGTGACCAGCACGGACGACTGACCGGGCCCGGGTTCCTGGAAGACACCGGCGAGGCAGTGCCACCCGTCATCCTGGAACGCATCCTGTGCGATACCGGCAGCAAACAGATCACCGTCGACGGCAACGGAAACCCGCTAGACGTCGGACGAGAACAACGCCTGTTCACCATCAAACAAAAAACCGCCCTCGCCTACCGCGACGGCGGCTGTATGGACCCACTCTGCGATCAACCCACCTCATACGCCGAAGCCCACTCCCCACCCGCACCGCCGTCACGTCGCTTCGCGACGCGCCGGAACGGGCGGCCGTGGGCCCAGACGAATGGGCCGCCGAACACGGCCGCACCGACATCGCCGACGGGGTACTCCTCTGCAAAAACAGCCACCTCCGCGTACACAACCAAGGCTGGAAAATCATCCGAAAAGACAACACATACTGGATGATCCCACCACCAAACATCGACCCCAACCAAACACCCATCAGAATGCGACCAAAAGGCCCATGGCGAACCAGCACGACCGGCCCACAAGACGCACAGCCGACCGAGAACCAACAATCCGACACCGGATGAAGCCTGCGGCTCGCAGGGAAATTACGGCAGGAGCATTACGGCAGGAACGTTACGGTAGGGAAATTGCAGCAGGGAAATTACGGCAGGCCGATCAACCTCAGCAACGCGGCGGCAGCAGCTCCGACGATCACTACAACGAGGAACGGTGCGCGCAAGAGCAACGCAATCGCAGCGGCGACCAGCGCTCCCACACGCGAATCCAGCGTCAACTGAGTTCCTGTTGCAACGGCGTTCAACACGGTCAGAGATGCGAGCAAACCGATCGTCATGGTGCCTGCAATGCGCGTGATGCGCTTGTTCTTCAGAATCTTCGCCGGCACAAGATAACCGGCCAACTTCGTCAGGAAGGCTACTGCGCACGAAATGAGCACCCAACCCCAGAGCGGCATTAGCGATCCTCCTTGTCTCGTTCCGACGCGGGCGATGCACCGGGGTAAGGCTCGACATCCGGTTCCAGCCCTTCCTCGGCGGAACCACGACTAAACCAGCCCCACAATCCCGCCACCACTGCCGCGACAAGAATCGGAACGCCAGGCGGCACAAACGGAACGGCCAGCACCGTTGCCAGAGCGCACACGACAGCAATCGCCACAGGCTCGCGCGCGCGAAGGCGCGGCCACAACAGGCCAAGGAACGCTGCAACAGCTGCGCCATCCAGGCCCCATGCTTTCGGATCCCCGATCGCGTTACCCAGCAGAGCCCCGAGAATCGTGCATACATTCCAAAACAGGTATACGCCGAGCCCGGCGATCCAGAACCCCCGCTTTTGCTCGATCGGGTCTGTCTGCCCGACGGCCGTAGCGGTAGATTCGTCGATCGTCACCTGAGCTGCGGCAAATCGACGCCAGCCCCGAGGCGCGATCATCGCGTTCATCTGCATGCCATACACCGCATTGCGCACGCCGAGCAATGTCGCCGATCCGAACGCTGCTGCCCCGCCGCCGCCTCCACCGATCACGCCGATGAAGGCGAACTGCGAACCGCCGGTGAACATGAACGCGCTGAGCACGACGGTCTGCCAGAACGTCAACCCGGATGCAACGCCGAGAGCACCAAACGAAATGCCGTACAGGCCGGTAGCGATCGCGATCGAGAGACCGATCTTCGCGGCGGGTGACTGGCGCAAACGCATTTACTCAGCTTGGACCTGCGGCAGCGACCTGTCGAATCAGCGGCCAGCGCGATCCGACGAGCACCGTCCGCGTCGAGCTTGGTGCCCGGGGAACCTAGTCGCGACGCTCGGCCACATCAGCCTCGGTCGTGTCAGGAACAACTATCCCCCGCCCAGAGGTTGGCGATCCGCTGGCAGTAGTACCAGGGGAAAGTACGCCAGCTGGCGTATCAGTCGTGGCTTCGCGGTCCGCGCGCTTGTCGATACCGGCAGGATGCTGGTCCGCCGGTTCGGCATCCTGGTCGCGATACTCACCGTTCGTGTGGCCACCGTACGCCCGTCAGGACCGGCCTGCATCAACCTCGGCTCATCAAGGTTGTTACGGCAACTCGCGCAGCTGCTCAGTGCGCTCTCCCTCGGCATCGCCCGTATTCACCGTGCCGTGCGGCTCGATCAGAATGGCAGACACCTCGCCCTGCGTCTTTGGGCAGTGCTCGACACCCCTCGGCACGACGAAGACATCATTCGGCCCCAAATCGACGTCGCCATCACGCAACTGGATAGTCAAGCTGCCCGACAGAACATAAAACAGTTCGTCGGTCTCGGGGTGAGTGTGCCACACGAACTCCCCAAGCAGCTTGACAACCTTCACGTCGTAATCGTTCACGCTCGCCAGCCTGTGCGGCTGCCAGTGTTCGGAAATTGCCTCAAACGCCTTCGTCACATTCACAACGGCTTCTGTCATGGCTTGACGTTACCCGGTCGTACGATAGAAGGCTCATGTCTTCCTCGCCTTCTCCTGACGCTGCTGTGACCGGCCAAGCGATCAGCTATCCGCCGGAGCTGCCCGTCAGTCAGATGCGGGATGAAATCGCGCGCGTCATCCGCGACAACCAGGTCGTGATCGTCGCAGGCGAAACCGGCTCTGGCAAGACAACACAGCTGCCGAAGATCTGCCTCGAACTCGGCCGCACGTCAATCGGCCACACCCAACCGCGCCGCATCGCTGCCCGCACCATCGCCGAGCGGATCGCAGAAGAACTCGGCCAAGAGGTCGGTGCGCTCGTCGGTTACCAGGTGCGATTCACCGACCGCGTCGGCGCCGACACCCGCATCAAGCTGATGACCGACGGCATCCTGCTGAACGAAATGCATCGCGACCGGATGCTCGCGGCATACGACACCATCATCATCGACGAGGCGCACGAGCGCAGACTCAACATCGACTTTCTGCTCGGCTACCTCAAGCAACTGCTTCCGCAACGGCCCGACCTCAAGGTAATCGTCACATCCGCAACGATCGACCCAGACAGTTTCGCCGCCCACTTTGCGAAAGCAGACGGCACCCCTGCCCCGATCGTCGAAGTGTCGGGCAGAACGTATCCGGTGGAGATCCGCTACCGACCGCTCGTG
>DATMTC010000365.1:0-3381 GCA_035565115.1 Microbacteriaceae bacterium
ATCACGCGGGCCAAAGTTGGCCGTTGGTGCGTTCTTCCTGAGTTACCGGCGCCACTTGCTGGCTCTCGCGCCAGTTCAACTGGCGCAATAGCCAGAAAAGGGGCGCTGATAACCACGAAACACCGGCAATCCCATACAGAAACGCGCCGCCGCATCACGAAAAATCTCCTGTATTTCGACGCGCACCGAGTCTCGACGCGCACCGAATTTCGGTCCGCACACGAATCTCGACGCGCACGAATCACGACCCGGATGCTTACAGCGCGCGCTCGAGCACGTGGTCGTCCTCGAGCTTGTCGCCGACCTTGAAGTGTTTGGTGCCGACCTTCTCGAAGCCGTACTTGCCGTAGAAGCGCTGCGCTTTTGCGTTTTCTTCATTCACGCCCAGCCAGACTCCGACCGCTCCGCGTGCGCGAGCGGCATCCAGCGACGCACTCATCAGCATCCCTGCGACGCCGGCTCCGTGATGGCCTGGCAGCACGTAGCATTTGCTCAGTTCGACGGCGGGGCGGATGCGCACAGCCGCGGCGACATCGGCGTCGTGCGGTTCACCGAACACGAGCATCGTGTATCCGATCGCTGTTGCGGTTGCGCCGTCTTCTGGCGATTCCTCTGCGATGAGCAGCACACGCTCGGCGTCTGCGACGTAATCGGAGAATCGAGACTCAGACAGGTGCTCGGCGATGAACGCGGCCTTGGCGGCATCCGTCGTGTGCGGAGGGCAGGCGAGCGGGAACGTGATGGCGGCGAGACCGGCGAGACGGGCCGAGTCCTCGGGTGTCGCAGTGCGGATCGTGACAGGCATGTAGCAACGATAATGCGCGCGGAAGCTGCACACGAGACGGGCAGCACCGACATCGGCGGCACCGACATCGGCAGCAGTGGCATCGGCAGCACCGACATCGCCGGCATGCGATTCAGTATGGTTAGCGCGTGGGCAGGGTCGCAAACAGTGCAAGCACGGTCTTCGAACGAAACCGCCCAGATCCGGCTTTAGTCAAGCGTGCCCTCGCGCCATCCGAGCGCGGTTCGTTCTGGCTCGACGACGCGACTGCTCCAGCGCATCCGCCGTTGCGCGCGGACACGTCGTGCGACCTGGCAGTCGTCGGCGGCGGATACAGCGGCCTGTGGACCGCGCTGCTTGCAAAACAGGCAGAACCGGATGCTCGCGTCGTGCTTCTCGAGGCGCGAACGGTCGGCTGGGCGGCATCCGGTCGCAACGGCGGCTTTTGCGAGGCGAGTCTGACGCACGGCGAAGAGAACGGCAGAAGCAGGTTCGCCGATGAGTACGACCAACTCGAGCGGCTCGGCATCCGGAATCTCGACGAGATTCAGGCCACCGTCGACGCGTTGGCGCTCGACTGTGATTTCGAGCGCAACGGCGCCATCGACGTTGCAACGGAGCCGCACCAGGTCGATTGGCTGCGCGACGCGGCCGGCGGGGCAGGCGCGCGTTTTCTGGATGCGGATGCCATGCGCGCCGAGGTCGCCTCGCCGACCTACCTTGCAGGTTTGCTGCACGCTCATGACTCCGCGCTTGTGCATCCGGCCAAGCTGGCATACGAACTGGCAAGGGCCTGTGTGGAGGCGGGTGTCGAGATCTTCGAGCACACGCGCGTTGCCGCGCTCGACACATCCGCGCCCGCGACCGCTGATGGCGTGGACGTGCGCACGGCCGCCGGTTCGACCGTGCATGCGCACCGCGTTGCGCTCGGCACGAATGTCTTCCCTTCGCTGCTCAAGCGCAACCGGCTGGCGACCGTTCCCGTCTATGACTACGTGCTGATGACCGAGCCGCTGAGCCAGGCGCAGTTGGCCTCGATCGGCTGGAACGGCAGGCAGGGCATCGGGGACAGCGCCAACCAATTCCACTATTACCGGCTGTCTGCCGACAATCGCATCCTGTTCGGCGGGTACGACGCCGTTTATCATTACGGGCGGCGTGTTCGGCAACGTTATGAGGAACGACCGGCGACGTTCGAGCGTCTTGCAAGTCACTTCTTCACGACGTTTCCGCAGTTGGAAGGTGTCACCTTCACCCATCGATGGGCCGGCGCCATCGACACCTGCAGCAGATTCTGTGCGTTCTTCGGCAGTGCGCGGGGCGCACGGATCGCATACGCCACCGGATACACGGGCCTGGGCGTCGGCGCGACCCGATTCGGCGCGCAGGTGATGCTCGACCTGCTGGCTGGCGAACCGACCGAACGCACGGAGCTCAAGATGGTGCAGTCCAGGCCTATTCCGTTTCCGCCGGAGCCGCTGGCATCCATCGGCATTCAGGCGACGCGGTGGTCGCTGGACCGTGCCGATCACAACGCTGGCAGGCGCAATCTGATCCTGAAGGCGCTGGATGCTGTTGGTCTCGGCTTCGACTCCTGACGCGTCTCCCCCCTTTCCCCCTTCCCCCTTCCGCCCCCTTCCTCTCTCCCCCGTCGCCCATTCGCCGAGTGCTCCCTTATGGTCACTCCCAGCCAATGTAAGTGACCACAAGGGAGCACTCGACGCAGGGAAGGAAGGACTGTCGCAGGCAGGCAGAATGGATGCATGACCCTCCCGACCTCGGACACCCG
Organism: Microbacteriaceae bacterium; assembly: GCA_035565115.1. Classification (GTDB taxonomy): domain Bacteria; phylum Actinomycetota; class Actinomycetes; order Actinomycetales; family Microbacteriaceae; genus Rathayibacter_A. The sequence goes on from DATMTC010000365.1 coordinate 2,574, forward strand.
CGTCACATACCCGGCAGGAGCGACGGATGCGTCAGCGACCGTCGTGCATGTTGAAACCCTGCAGGATGGCAAGGCCGCCGTTCTGCTTGACTCGACCAGTTGCCATCCGGTGGACGCGGGCTGGCCTGACCAGGGCGCGGATCGCGCCGTGCTCCACCGGGAGAACCGCGACGACATCCCGTTGGTCGACTGCGTCGTCGCTGCGACGGATGGGCGGATGCTCTACCTCGGCGCAGAGATCCCGGTGCGTAAGGGCGAAGACGGCTGGGCCTTCGTCGTCGCGCACGTGATCGACGCGGCAGCGGCCGTCGGGCTCGATGAAGGCGACGCCGTCGACGTGCGTGTCGACCCCGAATACCGCCGGGCGCTGTCGATCGGGCACACCGCGTGCCACGTCGCATCCCTCGCGCTGAATCGTGCGGTCGCCGATCACTGGACCAAGGATGCCAGGCCAGACGCACTGGGCTCGCCCGACTTCGATGGGCTGGCGATCGAATCGTCACTCATTCATGAGAACGGATCCGTCGACCGATTTCGGCTCAACAAGTCACTTCGACGCAAGGGTTTTACGACAGATGGCCTCGAAGGCGAGCTCGGGCAGATCCAGACGGCGATCAACGCAACCCTGGCCGCGTGGAGCGAGGCGGGTGCGGACATCCGCATCGACCGCGACGGCGAGCGCCTCACGGACCGCCGCTACTGGGCATGCGAACTCGATGGCACGGCCGTGAGCATCCCGTGTGGTGGCACCCATGCCAGCTCGCTGGCAGCCCTCGGCCCGGTGCATGTCGAGCTCAGAATCGCGGAT
>DATMTC010000366.1:0-5635 GCA_035565115.1 Microbacteriaceae bacterium
GACGCGGCAGCTGCCGAAGCCCTGGCGGCGCGGGTGCACCTGATCGGCATGACCGACAAGCGGGAGCCTGTCCCGGCGCTGATCGCTGATGCGCTTGCCACCGGTCGAGTGCTGCGCATCGAGTATGCAGATCGTGACGGCGACCCAACAAGCCGCGATGTCGAGCCGTTGGGCTATGTCGGCTCTGCATCCCATTGGTACCTGATCGGATGGTGCCGGCTTCGCGACGGCATCCGGGCATTCCGCACCGATCGCATCACGTCGACTACCTTGTTGGCCGAGACTCCCGCACCACGGATGCTTGCAGCGCACGACCTGCAGGTGCCGCTCGGCGACCTGCGACAGCTGAACTGGGTTTAAACGCCGACATAGGGGTGTCGTCGGCACGAGTCATCGTTGAAGGTATGAATCTCGTCTCAACCCGCATCATCACAGACAACGTCTCAGCGCTGGCCGATTTTTACGCACAGCTCACGGCAGGCACTGTCGTGCGCCCGCACGAACTGTTCGCCGAGGTGCACACGTCATCCGGAACCCTTGCCATCGGAGCGACGGCGACGGTCGCGCTTTTCGGCCCTGGTTCTGCCAGGCCCGCAGACAACCACAGTGTGATCATCGAGTTCCTTGTCGACGATGTGGATGCTGAACACCACCGCTTGCAGACACTGGGCGTCGAGATCGTCACGGCTCCGACGACCATGCCGTGGGGAAACCGGTCACTCCTGTTCCGCGACCCCGACGGCAATCTGGTGAATTTCTTCACGCCGGTGACGCCCGAAGCGATCGAAAAGTTTGCGCGCTTTCAACGGTGATACCGCTGCTTGCCTCGGCAGTGAAGGGTCTGTTTCCAGTGAACCTCAGTCCGTGCCTGCCTGGCGGCCGAGGTGGTTGCTGACAGCGGCGAGGAAAGCGTCTGGTTGATGCTGCGGGATGATGTGGCCGGCCGTCTCGATGACGGAACTCTCGGCATGGTCTGCCAACGGTTCGATCTGACGGTAGGTGATGTCGCGCACTGTCGAGGCGCCGATCGTCAACACGGGCATCGTCAGCCGGTTGTCGGCCGCAGCAGCAGCGATCTGCAGAGCGCTCTCCGGCAGCGATCGGTAGTGTGCGAAAGCCGCCTGCAGCGCTCCGGGCTGAGCGTACGCATCGAGCACCGCCGCCCGAAAACCCTCCGAAACGCCGGCCCCGAGCGTGCCGATACGAAGAAAGAAGTCAACGTACTCGCGCTCGTTACCGGAAAGGACCGACTCGGCCAGTCCTGGGACAGCGTGGAAGCCGAACCACCACGGCGGGCTGGCCTGAAATTCGTCTGCACCATCGAGACCGCCGATGACCGCTTCGGACAGCACCAGCGACCGGACCCTCTCCGGACGGGTCAGTGCAAGGAGCACCGCGGCCTGAGCACCAAGGTCCAGCGCGATGATCGTTGCCGTTCCAAGGTCGAGCGCATCGAGAATGGCGATGACATCGTTAGCGACGTCGGCCGCCGTGTACCCGTCGACGGGCCGGGATGACCCGCCGAGACCTCGGAGATCCGGTGCGATCACAGTGTGCGACATTGCCAATGCCGGGATGATCGGTTCCCAGACCTGCCAGGTGTGCGGGAAGCCGTGCAGCAGCACGATGACCGGCCCGTGGCCCGCCATCGCGACGTTCACAGTGACTGTGTCGGACTGGATCATCGTCGTCGTAATCATGGCTTCCCTTGCATCAGGTCGAATCAGTTACATGGTTAATCAGTTACATGGTTACTGTATGGCTCGGCTCGAAGCGGGTCGTCATGATCGTGACCGCTGACCATCATGCAGGTTGTGCCGGTCTGCTATTACGATTTCGAATACTTCCGGTCAGTACTAGAAGTTCTCGCGCGAGAGTGCTTGGCTTAGACCTCTTCTTGTTCGCACACGATCCGCGAAGTCGGTGTTGTCAGGTGACCCCGCCCTAAAGGCTCCAGAGCGTGCGCCCGTCGTGGCTGCGCCTCTGCCTCTTCTTTCCTTTTCTTCTCACGCATCAAGACACCGTCCAAGGAGACTCCTTTCGTGTCCGCGCCTACCAGCGAAATTCCGATCGTTTCGAATACCAAACATTCCACGCCCGCGCAGACTGCTCGGCACTCTGCGCCGCCTGCCGAACAGCATCCAGTCGAGTCAGAATGGCGTCGCCGGTTGTGGCCGCTCGTCAAGCGGCACCGCGGCATCCTGTCGGCCGCCTGCCTGCTCGCCGGGCTCTATGCTGTTGTCACCTCGCTGCTGCCTCTCGTGCAGCAGATCATCGTCGACGATGCGATCGTCGCCCACAAAACCCCGATCCTGCCCTGGCTGATTCTCATCGCAGGAATGGCTGTCGCCATTTTCGTCATCTCGTCGGCATGGCGTTATCTGGCAGCCACGGCCTCGTTCCGCATCCAGCACGACATGCGAAACGGCATCTACGACACGCTCCAGAAGCTCGACTTCTCGGGCCACACGCAACTGCAGAGCGGGCAACTGGTCTCGCGGGCGAGCTCCGACCTGCGCTGGGTTCAGATCTTCATCGGCTGGTTTCCCGAAGTCGCATCAACGCTCGTCGGCATCGTCGTCTCGATCGTCGTGATGGCAACTCTCTCGCCTTTGCTGGCCGGGATCGTCGTCGCAATCATCGTGATCGTGTTCGCCATCACGCACCGGATGCGCCTGCGCGTGCACGCAGCAGGCTGGGACGCGCAGCAGCGCGAAGCAGACATGACCACCGAGGTCGAAGAATCTGTCATGGGTGTGCGCGTCGTGCGCGCGTTCGGCCAAGAGCACGCCGAGACCGAGCGGTTGCACACGGCCCTGCTGCACATGTTCCGCGCCCGAGTGCGCGCCGTTCGCCTGCGAGCGCCGTTCTTCGCAACGTTGATGGCCGGTCCGCAGCTCGGCCAGGTGATCATCCTGCTGATCGGTGGGCTCTTCGTCATGAACGGCGCCCTGACAGTCGGCATCTTCCTCGCCTTCTCCGGCTACCTCACCGGCCTGGCAGGCAAGGCGCGCGTTGCTGGCATGATCCTCAGTAACATGCCGCAGTGTCAGGCGGCAATCGAGCGGATCGGCGAGATTCTCGACCTGCGTCCGACGCTGACCGAGCGACCGGATGCTCACGCGCCCGGCAGCGCGGATGCTGAACAGTCGGACGGCCAGCGCGGCGGCTCCATCGAATTCCGCGACGTCGCCTTCCGGTATGCGGACGGCAATGACACAACCGTGCTCAAGGGCTTCACGCTCAGTGTCGCTGCCGGCGAATCCATCGCGCTCGTCGGCCCGAGCGGATGCGGCAAATCCACCGCAATGCAGCTGATTCCGCGCTTCTTCGACCCCATCGCCGGTGGGGTGCTTGTCGACGGCATCAACGTGCGCGAGCAGCCGCTTGCCGATCTGCGCGGCCGCGTCGGAATGGTCTTCGAGAACAGCTTCCTGTTCTCGGACACCATCGCAAGCAACATCGCATACGGGGTGCCGGATGCCACGCGCGAGCAGATCGAGTCGGCTGCGCGCGCCGCGATGGCTCATGAGTTCATCATGCAGACGCCCGACGGTTACGAGACCGTCGTCGGAGAGCAGGGCATGACGCTCTCCGGCGGGCAGCGTCAGCGCGTCGCGCTCGCCCGCGCCATCCTCATCGACCCGGATATTCTGCTGCTCGACGACGCGACCAGCTCCGTCGATGTCAGCGTCGAGAAAGAGATTCACGCCAACCTCGGGCCGTTCCTCGCAGCGCGCACGACCATCATGGTGGCGTATCGAGAGTCCACCGTGCGGATGGCGGACCGGGTGGTGCTCGTCGACAACGGCCGCGTCGTCGACCAGGGCACGCACGAAGAGCTCTTCGAGCGATCCGAGCTGTACCGCGAGCTGTTCGGCGACGCGCAGGGCGTCGACGACGGTGCAGCCGCACTACTGCCGGCCGCCCGCAGAGGCGAATTCGTCGAGACCGCATCCTCGTGGAAGTCGCGCGGCGACGCGACGGGGCGACTGCCGATCATCCTGCAGACCTCGCCGCACGTGCGCGAGCGGATCGCGGCGCTCCCCACGTTCGACGACCAGCCACACGTCGACCTCGACGCAGAGAGCGCACGCACCGAGCCGTTCAGGCTGCTGCGCTTTCTGAAGCCGTATCGCGCCGGCCTGCTCGTCGGATTCGCACTTGTGGTGATCGAGGTGATCATCGGCCTGATCAATCCGCTCGTGATCCGCGAGGGCGTGAACGTCGGGATGCTGGCGAAATCGCCGACAGCGCTCGTGCTGGTCTGCGCGCTGGCCGCCGTGCTCGCGATCGCGCTGTACTTCGACCAGCGCGGCTCCCAACTGTGGACGCAGCGCACCACCGAGCGCCTGCTCATCGCGCTGCGTGCCCGCGTGAACGGCCAGTTGCAGCGGCTCGGGATCGACTTCTACGACCGCACGCAGGCCGGTCGCATCATGACCCGCATGACAAGCGACATCGATGCCATCGCCCAGTTGCTGCAGGTTGGGCTGATCAACCTGTTGATGGCGATCTTCACATTCGTGGGCATGTCGATCGTGGTCGTCATCCTCGATCTGCGCCTTGCACTTGTTGTGTTGTGTGTCGTGCCGCCTGCCGCACTGATCACCTGGTGGTACCGAAAGCGTGCATCCGTTGCATACGACGAGGCGCGCGAGCGCACGTCGATGCTCAACTCGAATCTGCAAGAGTCGCTCGCAGGCATCCGGGTGACGCACGCGTACCGGCGCGAAACACGCAACATGGCGGCGTTCTCGGCGCTGGGCGACGAGTTCACTCACTGGTCCAAGCGCAGTGCGTTCGCCACGGCGATCTACGTTGGCGTCATCGAGCTGTTGTCTGTGCTGGCGACCGGCGCGGTGCTCGGCGTCGGGTCGCTGCTGATCGCATCCGGTGCGCTCGCGCTCGGCACTCTGCTGGCCTTCCTGCTCTATCTGGCGCAGGTGTTCGCGCCGATCCAGCAGATGGCGACGGTCTTCGACGTCTATCAGCGCGCACGGGCCGGCCTGGTACGCATCCGAGAGCTGCTCGGCCTGCCGACATCCACTCCCGAGCTCGCCGACGCCGCCGAACCTGGCAGGCTGGCCGGCGACATCCGCTTGCAGAATGTGCGCCTGCGCTACGCGGGGACGACGACGGATGCGCTGGCGCAGGTCGACCTGCACATTCCGGCCGGGCAGCGGGTGGCGTTCGTCGGCAGAACGGGCGCAGGCAAATCGACGACCGTGAAGATGGTGTCGCGGTTCTACGATCCGACCGACGGGCGCATCCTGATCGATGACCGGCCACTTGCCGGGCTGCGCCTGTCGTCGTATCGCGCCCAACTCGGCTATGTGCCGCAGGAGCCGTTCCTGTTCTCACGCACCGTGCGGGAGAACATCGCGTATGCCCGCCCAGACGCCACGGATGCGGAGGTCGAGGCGGCGGCGCGCGCCGTCGGAGCGCACGAGTTCATCTCGCGGCTGCCAAACGGCTACAACCAGCCGATCACCGAGCGCGGCAGGTCGTTGTCCGCCGGTCAGCGGCAGCTGATGTGCCTGGCGAGGGCGCTCATCGTCGACCCGGCCATCCTCATCCTCGACGAGGCCACGTCGAACCTCGACCTGGCGAGCGAGCGCAAGGTGAATCGGGC
>DATMTC010000367.1:0-13227 GCA_035565115.1 Microbacteriaceae bacterium
AGTGCACGAACCAGAGCGAGCAGGCTGGTGTCTTCGGTGCTTTGGCGTTCGACGTTCACGGTCGCGTAACCGCGGTCGCCGCCCTTGTGGCTGGCTCGCCCGAGTTGACTGTCGGTGGCGCTCGTGAAGCCGCCGCAGGCATCCGAGTTCCATTGCATGGGCAACCTGACCGACTGGCGGCCTTCCAGCGTCAAATCGTCGCCGATGCCGATCTCCTGGCCGTACATCAGAAGCGGTACGCCTGGCAGGGCGAAGAGCAGGCTCATCGTCATCTGCAACTGCGCGTCGTTTCGCATCATCGGCGCCCATCCACGACGCAGGCCTCGCCCGTAGATCTGCATATTCTCCTCAGGCGCGAACGCGTCGAAAACCTCGCGGCGTTCGTCGTCGCTGAGCTGTCCGAGATCGAGTTCGTCGAGGTTGCGCATGAAATTCAACATCGCGCCGTGAGCGGCTGTCTCCCGAAGGCCGCTCAGTGCTTTGGCCAGGGGCTCGACCGATTCGCGCGCAAGCGTGAGGTAGATCGCGTTGTTCGCGACGAAGTTGTAAAGCAGGTCGAAGCGGCCGGCCTCGAAATACCGGGAGACCTCCGATGGCGGAACATCCGCTTCGCCCAACAGTGCGACAGGTGCTTGCCGCTGCTTCAGGTAGTGCCGCAATTTGTCGAAATGCTGATCGAATCTGGAATGGTCGGTGCGATCCTCGGCGAACATCAGCGTCGCCGCGTCGATCCGAAACGCGTCAGCACCAACCGAGATCCAGAAATCCATGATGCGTTTGACGTTGTCCCATACCTCGTCGTTGTCCAAGCGCAGGTCGGGCTGAAAGCTGTAGAAGAGGTGACGATAATATTCGCCTGCACGCTCCGAGTAATCCCAGATCCCGTCTTCCTCGTGAGGGAAGACGCTCTGCCATTCGTCGTCTTGCGGCTTCTCATGCGACCAGACGTAGTAATCGCGGTAGCGGGAGTTCTCATCGGATTCCGCAGCCTGGAACCACGGATGTTTCGACGAGGTGTGATGCACGACGAGGTCGAGCATCAGGCGGATTCCCCGTCGATGGGCCTGGGCGGCGAGCGTGCGAAAGTCGTCGATGGTGCCGAAACGAGCATCGACTCCGATGTAGTCGGTGATCGCGTAGCCGTTGTCGCCCCTGTCGCTTGGGAAGAACGGCAGAAGCCACAGACATGTCACACCGAGTTCGGCCAGGTAGTCGAGCTTGGCGGTCACGCCCGGCAGGTCTCCGCGCCCGTCACCATCGGTGTCGAGAAAGCGAGGGATGTCGATGCCGTAGAACACCGCATCTCGCGCCCACGCGGTGGGTTCAGAGTTCGCCTCCGATTCGGTCATGGTCGAAGCACCACCTTGACGCATCCGTCCGACTCGGTCTTGAACGCCTCGTACAGGTCGGCCGCGTCGTCGAGCCCGCCTCGGTGGGTGACGAGATCGGTCACGCCGAGCGGGTCGGCCGGGTCCTCGACCAGAGGCACAAGGTCGTCAAGCCACCGGTGAACGTTGCACTCGCCGGTGCGCAGGCTCAGCCCCTTGTCGAACAGGATCATCATCGGCAGCGGATCAGCCGCGCCCGCGTACACACCGGTGATCGAGACGGTGCCGCCCCGTCTGACCGCGTCGAATGCTAGAAGGAGTGCCGCGAGGCGGTCGACGCCCGCCTTCTTCGCCAGCTTCTCGCCCATCGGATCAGGCAGGATGGCGACCGCGTTCTGCGCGAACGCCGCGACCGGGTTGCCGTGCGCTTCCATCCCAACGGCGTCGATCACGCCGTCAGGTCCACGACCGTCGGTGGATTCCCGGAGGCGATCAAGCAGATCATCCGTGAGGTCGAACGTTTGCACGCCGTGGCGCTCGGCGAGCGCTCGTCGCTCCGGCACAGGATCGGCAGCAAACACCCGGTATCCACGATAACCGCCGATGCGCGTGGCCAGTTGGCCGACAGGTCCGAGCCCAAGCACACCGAGCGTTCCGCCCTCGGGAACGTTGGCATACTCAACCCCTTGCCATGCCGTTGGCAGGATGTCGCCGAGGAACAAATATCGCTCGTCGTCCAACTCGTCGCCTACCTTGCGCGCGTTGAAATCGGCCAGGGGCACTCGCAGGAATTCGGCCTGCCCGCCCGCGATACCTCCGTACAGCTTCGTGTAACCGTACAGTGATGCGCCCAAGCCCGACTCGCGGTTCTGGGTCGTCTCACACTGTGTGGTCAGTCCGAGCCTGCACATGGCGCACTCGCCGCATGCGATGACGAACGGGATCACAACGCGGTCACCTGCGCGCAGGTTGCGCACGTCGCCGCCGACGTCCTCGACGACACCCATCGGTTCGTGGCCGATGATGTCGCCGCGGTTCATGAACGGCACGAAGGTGTCGAGAAGGTGCAGATCAGAGCCGCAGATCCCCGTGGAGGTCACGCGGATAATGACATCCGTCGGCTCGACGATGCTCGGATCCGGCACGGTCTCCGTCGCCACTTTTCGCGCGGCTTGCCAGGTGACAGCTTTCATTGTGCACTCCCGCCGATCGCGTTCGATGCGTCGTCACTCCTTCTTGTCGCCCTGCCCGATGTTGAACTTTCCCTTGACCCGTTCGATCCCCTCGGTGATCAACGACTCGGCAGAGTCCCGAATGGTGTCGGCACCATACGGGTCGCCCTTGAGCAAGGCCAAACCGGTCTTCTTCGCGAATTCGACGGTGATCTTCGGCGGAAGCGGCGGCACGTTCTTGCTCGTGTATGCGTCGATGAGGGTGACGCCCTGGTTGGCGAACGCGGCATCCCAGGCCGCCCCGACATCGTCGTCAGACTTGACTCGGATGCCTTGGAACCCGAGCAACTCCGCCCAGCCTGCGTAGTCGACGGATTCGACCACCTGGGAGGTCTTCCACACCGGGTTGGCATCCTCGGTGCGCATCTCCCACGACACCTGGGTGAGGTCGTCGTTGTGCAGGACCATGATGATCAACTGTTTGTTGTCCCACTGGTCGAGGTATTTCTTGACGGTGATGAGTTCGTTCATGCCGAGCATCTGAAACGCTCCGTCACCGATGGTGCAGATCACGCTGCGATCGGGGTGTGCGAACTTCGCGGCGACGGCATACGGCATCGCGGCGAGCATGGTGGCCAGCCGACCTGACAGGTCGCCGGTCATTCCGTCGCGCAGGCGAATGTGGTGACCGTACCAGTCCGCCGTCGAGCCGGCATCCGCCGTCACAATTGCACGCGGCGGAAGCCGCTTGTTGAGCTCGTGGTAAACCCGTCGCGGGTTGACGCCGTCTTCGTAGTTCAGCATGGCCTGGGCTTCCATCTCAGCTTCCCAATCCTGCATCTCTTCGACGATCGTGTTCTGCCACGACAGGTCGGTCTTCGCCTCAAGATGGGGGATGAGCGCTTCGAGGGTCGCCTTGACGTCGCCGAGGAGGTTGAGTTCCGTTGGGTAACGCAGGCCCATCTGCTCCGGCTTGAGATCCACCTGGATCGCGCGCGCGTGCCCCGTGGCCGGCATGAACTCCGAGTATGGATAGTTAGTGCCGAGCAGAACGAGTGTGTCGCATCCGTTGATCTGGTGCAGGCTCGGCAGCGAGCCGAGCAGGCCAAGTTGCTGCGTGTGGTACGGCACCTCAGAGGAGACGACCTGCTTGCCGCGAAGGGCGGTGATGATGCCCGCTCCAGAGAGTTCGGCGGCTTTCATGATTTGGTCGGTCGCACCTTTCGCGCCATGACCCACCATGAACGTGACCTTGCTGCCTGCATTGATGATGCCCGCCGCCTTGATGATCTCGCTCTCTGGCGGAACGATCGAGATCGACGGTGCGACAGGGCTTGACCGTGCCACCCAGTGTGCAGGCGAGAGTTCTTTCACCTTCATCGCCTGCACGTCGTGGGGAAGGATGATCACGGCCGGCCCAAGGCGCACGCGTGCCGTGCGGAAAGCCGTGTCGACGACGACCTGCGCCTGTTCTGGTGACACGACCGTCTTCACATAAACGGCGACGTCTGCGAGGACCCGCTCGAGATTGCTCTCCTGCTGGGCAAACGTTCCGAACGCGTTCAAGCCCTGCTGACCGACGATCGCAACGACCGGCTGGTTGTCCATCTGAGCGTCGTAGAGGCCGTTGATCATGTGGAATGCGCCTGGACTGGATGTCGCGATGCACACCCCGACTTCGCCGGTGAACTTCGCGTGTGCCGTCGCCATCAGGGCGCAGATCTCTTCGTGCGTCGGTCGTACGTATTTCAGGCCATCGTCTGAACGTTCTGCTTCGCCCAGGGCTCCGTCGAATTCGCCGATGCCGTCCCCCGGGAAGCCGAACACTCGGCTGACGCCCCACTGCTTGACCCGTTGGATCACGAATTCGCTGACGGTTGTCATCTCGATTCCTCCCTGTTGTCGTTCTATGTGCGTGCGATCAGGCGGTCAGCTGCCCTGGCGGCCAGCGCCATGATGGTCAGCGCCGGATTCGCGCTGCCCTGTGTCGGCAGCACGCTGCCGTCGACGATGAGCAGGTTCGGCACCGCGAAACTCCTGCAGTCGCCGTCGACAACGCCGTCGCGCTCGTTCGATGCCATGCGCGCGCCGCCGACCAAGTGTGCGTACCTGTCGATCGTGATGACCTCCTCTGCACCTGCCGCGTGCAGGATGTCTTCCATCACGGATGTTGCCGCCTTGACCAGTGCACGGTCGTTGTCGCACTGGCTGTAATCGAAACGTGCGATCGGGATGCCGTTTCGGTCCTTCTCCGGCGCGAGGGTGACGCGGTTGTCTGGTCTTGGCAGAAACTCGCACAGCGCACCGAGGCACGCCCAGTGCACATAATCACTCATGTAGTTGCGCAGATCGGCCCCCCAATAGCCTTGAGCCATCACGTGCTCTGCCCAGGTGATAGGAAGCGGAGACACCGTTTGAATCGAGAAGCCGCGTTTGTACGGTTTCGCCGGGTCTGTCTCGTAGAAATCTTCGGTGCTGACCTCGGGTGGTGGCGCCTTCCACATGCGAACCTCGGAACTGAAGCGGCCGGCGGTTTGCGGTGCACCCTGCACCATCAGGTAGCGTCCTACCTGATCGAAGTCGTTGCACAGACCGTCTGGGAAGCGTTGCGATGCGGAGTTCAGCAACAGCCTGGGCGTCTCGATCGAGTATCCGGCGACGGCCACCATGCGTGCGCGCTGGAACCGTGAGCGGCCCCTACGCACATAGTGCACCCCGGTCGCCTCGCCTGTGGCCTGATCGATCTCGATCCTAGTGACCATCGAATCCGGCCGAATCTCAGCACCGTGTGCGATGGCATCCGGAATGTGTGTGATCAGCGGAGAGGCTTTGGCGTTCACCTTGCAGCCTTGCAGGCAGAAGCCGCGATAGATGCAGTGCGGACGGCGGCCGAACCTGCCGTTTGCGATCGCAACCGGGCCAACTCTCGCGGTAACGCCGCAGGCGAGCGCCCCGGTCTGGAATAGCTGTCCGTTGCCAGAGACCGGATGCGGGGAGTGCGGATACGTGTGCGGGTCGCCCCACGGCCAGCTCTGGCCGGCCACGGGCAACTCATTCTCGATGTCTTCGTAGTATGACTTCAGATCGCGGTATTCGATCGGCCAGTCTGCCCCGACACCGTCGTTTGTCATCGTGCGGAAGTCGCTCGGGTGGAACCGAGGAGTGTACCCGGCGTAGTGGATCATCGAGCCGCCGACGCCTCGGCCCGAGTTGTTCGAACCGAGCGGCACTGGGTCGGTGCCCCCGATCTCACGCGGTTCGGTCCAGTACAGATGGTGCGAGCCTGCTTCGTCGCTGACCCAGTCGGTTTCCGGGTCCCAGAACGGCCCAGCATCCAGGGCGGCCACCTTCCAGCCCGCCCGCGCCATCCGCTGCGCGAGCGTTGAACCCCCAGCACCGCAGCCCACGATCACCAGGTCGAGTTCGTCTTCGTCGTCGAACTCGCGCATGCCCTTCAGCAGGGACGGTTCGATGCGTCCGCCGTCAGCTGTCAGCAGCCACGCTGACTCGTTGCGTTCTCGCACGTCTGTCATGGTCATTCGCTCACGAGTCCGTAATCGGGTCGTTTGTCGGGTTCGCGTCGTGCACTTCGATCGACTCGAGTTTGTCGACACCGAGATTCTTGTAGCCGCGAGGATATGCGGGCCCGTCGAATCCGATCTCGTTCCAGGCGAGCGGATGCGAATAAAAAGCGGTGCAGCCGTATCGCGTCCATAGGCTCCACACCCGCCATGCCGTCATGCCATGCCACGGTTTGTCGTTCAGCTTGTGGATGGTCTCGAGCAGTTCGTGTTGGTCGTCCCAGTCGCACTCGGCGAATGTCCGATCGTGCGCGGTCTGCGCATCCGCGTCGAGCGCGTGCAGCGAACCGTGCCATGCCTCGTCGTCTGTCGGCATGTCGCTGTAGTGCCAGCCGTCTGTCTGCATCTCGGCGAGCCTGGCATCGACCAGTTGCACGACCGGCACCCGGGGCTCGCCGCGCTGATAGAGCAGCTGGTCGAAAAGTGCGACCGCCGCTGCCTCCTCTGCCGGGGTGAAGAAGCGCATCGCAGGCAGCGGTCCGAGGCGCCCCTGCACGACCGCCCTGGTTGTGTCGTCCCAGTGATCGACCTGTGTCATGACGTCGAAACCGGGGAATCGCGAGCCGCCGTGCGCGTGCTCGAGCGGAAGTCTGGTGTTCACTGTGCCCGCCTCACTTCTCGCGTCGCAAGATGGCGGCAAGGATGCCCATCCCTCCGACGAGCGTGACGAGCAACGGCGCGAGAAGAGGCGGCCCCATCTCCATGTTGTAGCGAAGATTGCGCCATCCGCCCGGCTTCTGCTTGATCCCCCTCGCGTGCAGATAGACGCCCTGCAGGCCGTTTGCCACCACAGTGAGCGATGCGATCGGCAGCAACGTTTTCGCGGCGCGACGGCTGCACGCGCCGGCGACGCCAGCTGCCGCGCCGACTGGGCCGAGCACGATCGGCGCCCACATCCATTTGTTCCCGAAACTCGCCTTGTCGTGTTCGAAGTAGATCTCCGCCGCTGTCACAACAGCACCTGCCGCTGTGAGTGCGGAGAGGCTGCGTTCGAATCGACCGGTTCGAACATTGCGGATCATGCGATCGATGCCGTAGACCGCGTCTGCGGCGATAGGGACCTGTGACTTCACTGATGTGTACCTCCGGTCGGCGGGACGTTCCGCTCTTCCAGCATGCTCTCGCCCCAGCGCAGGGACAAGGAGATGCGCGGGGCTTGCGGGGGAGGAGCAGATCGTGTATCTAGGCCGGGAATCGGCGCATACTGTGCCTGTGACCTCGTTGCTCCTTCTCGCGGATACCCACGTGCCGGCTCGTGCCCGCGTCCTGCCAGAGCAGGTGTGGAGAGCAGTGGATGACGCCGACATCGTCGTGCACGCCGGCGACTGGGTCGAAGTCGGGATGCTCGAAGCCATCGAAGCGCGCGCCACTGAAGTGATCGGCGTGCATGGAAACAATGACGATGCCGAAGTGCGCCGGCGCCTGCCCGAGATCGCACGAGAGACGATCGATGGGATTCGCATCGCCGTCGTGCACGAGACCGGCGCGTCGCGAGGGCGAGAGGAGCGCTGCGAGGACCGGTTCCCTGGCACCGATCTTCTTGTATTCGGGCACAGCCACATTCCGTGGGACACGACGAGTGCGGCCGGATTGCGCCTGCTGAACCCCGGCTCACCGACAGACCGGCGGCGCCAGCCGACGTGCACGTACATGACGGCGCAAGTCGAGTCAGGCGTTCTCACCCAGGTGGGGCTCATCCCTGTCGAGCGGTAGTAACGCAGAGCGGTGGTAACGCAGACCTGCATATCACAGCGCTGAATTCCCGACAATGCCTTGTCGTCTGCGAACACGCGGCAGTAAACCGGAGACGACCAGACAGCACCGGACCAGACAGGACCGGAGTCGACGAAAGAGGCGTGATGGTGCAATCGGCTGGAGCGAGGCGAGACGAGAACGTGCCAACTGGGTTGAGCGATGACGAGCAAATTCGCAAGGACCGCTCGTACAGCCCATCGAGCGGTCGCGACACTGAGCAGTTGCAGGACCACCCGGATGATTCACCCGCGCTCGACCAGGAGGTCGATGACGACGACGTGACGGTGCTCCCGGGTGCTGGCGGGCCGGACGACGTCGGAGACACGCGGGCACCGGATGCCGACGGCCCAGCGGCGCCGGCAACGCTTGACAGCGATGACACCTGACGCGATTGTCGTCGGTTCGGGTCCGAACGGCCTGGCCGGGGCAGTGACCCTCGCGCGCGCCGGGCTGTCCGTCGAGGTTCTTGAGCGTTCCGACTATCTGGGCGGGGGTGCGTCGACACGCGAGTTGACGATTCCCAACGTCGACAACGACGTGTGCTCTGCCGTGCACCCGATGGCGTTGGCCTCGGAGTTCTTCAGCAGGTTCGATCTTGCATCGCGCGTTGAGATGCTCACGCCGGACATCTCGTATGCACAACCTCTCGATCGGCAGCCAGCAGCGATCGCATACCGCGACCTGGCGAGAACGGCTCACGAACTGGGGCAGGACGGCGACGCGTGGCAGCGTCTGTTCGGCCCGCTCGCCAAGCCGGGCTCGGGGCTGGGGAACGTCATCGGACACGAACTGCTGCGCATCCCGGAGCATCCGATCACCACGGCGCGACTAGGAATGCGGGCGCTCGTGCACGGTACGCCGCTGTGGAATCTGCCATTCAGCACAGTACGGGCAGCAGCACTGCTGACCGGCGTGTTCGCGCACACGATTCAGTCGCTGCCAAGCATCGGCACTGCGGCTGCGGGGCTGGCGCTCGCCGCGTACGGTCACTCGGTCGGCTGGCCGATCCCCAGGGGAGGAAGCGGCGCGATCACTGCTGCCCTCGTGGCGGATTTGCAGGCGCACGGAGGAGTTGTGCGCACCGGGGTCGACGTCAAACGGTTGACTGACATTCCCCGGGCACGCATCATTCTGCTCGACCTCACCCCGCGCGGTTTTCTTCGTATCGCGGGCGATCTGCTGCCCGCAGCGTTTCGGCGCAGCATGAGCCGGTTTCGCTACGGCAACGGCGTCGCAAAGGCCGACTTCGTACTGTCGGCTCCGGTTCCGTGGGCAGACCACCGCCTGCGTTCGGCCGTCACGGTGCACGTCGGTGGAACACGGCAGGACATGGCGCGCGCCGAACGAGTGGTCGCGCGCGGTTCGCACGCGGAGCATCCGTACGTGCTCACGTGCCAGCCCACGGTTCTCGACGAGACCAGGGCGCCCGCCGGAATGCACGTTCTGTGGGCGTACACGCACGTGCCATCCGGTTCCACGAGGGACCAGTTGCAGACGATCATCGGCCAAATCGAGCGCTTTGCGCCCGGCTTCCGGGACACCATCGTTGCGACCGCATCGCGCACTGCTCACGACATGCAGCAACAGAATCCGAACGATGTCGGCGGCGATATCGCTGCAGGGGACGTCTCGACGTTCCAGCTGGTTGCGCGCCCCAGGGTGGCACGAAACGAATGGGCGACGCCGTTACGCGGCGTCTACCTCTGCTCGGCGTCCACGGCGCCAGGACCAGGCGTTCATGGCCAGTGCGGCTGGAACGCCGCGCTGAGAGCTTTGCGCGACGAGTTCGGGTTCACGCGGTCTCCGAACCTCGCCCCCGATGTGAAAGCCGGTTAGCACGGCGACCGCGTAACGACCGCCACAGCGACGTCAGCATCGTCGCAGGAGAAAAAGGAGAGGACAATGGCACTTCCCGCACAGCAACAGCAACCCCCGGGCAGCGAGCAGGAGATGAACCCGAAGCCCGATCACGGCGAGACCTCTTATCGAGGGTCAGGCAGGCTCGAGGGGAAGATCGCGGTGATCACAGGCGCCGACAGCGGAATCGGCAAGGCCGTCGCAATCGCGTTCGCGCGTGAAGGCGCAGACGTGGTCGTGAGTTACCTCGAGGAACACGACGACGCGGCGGAAACCGAGCACTGGGTGCAGGACGCGGGCAGGAAGGCGCTGCTCATCCCTGGCGATCTGACAGATCCTGAACACTGCAGGCAGATCATCCAGAAGACTGTCGACGCATTCGGCAGGGTGGACATCCTGGTGAGCAACGCCGCATTCCAGATGACGTACGAGAACTTCGAAGACATCTCGGACGCGGACTGGGACAAGACCCTTGCGACGAACCTGAGCGCGTTCTTCCACCTGGTGAAGGCCGCTCTTCCACATATGGCGGAGGGATCATGCATCATCGGGTCGTCTTCGGTGAACTCGGACGCACCCAACCCGACGCTGCTTCCATACGCCATGACGAAGGCAGGCATCGCGAACATGACGGCGTCGCTTGCTCAACTGCTCGGGCCGAGAGGGATCAGAGCCAACAGCGTGGCGCCTGGCCCGGTGTGGACACCGCTGATCCCATCGACGATGCCGGAAGACCGCGTGCAGAAGTTCGGCAGCAATTCGCCGTTGTCCCGCCCTGCGCAAGCGGCAGAACTCGCACCGGCGTATGTGCTGCTCGCCTCTGACGAAGCGAGCTACATCTCGGGTGCACGGTTGGCGGTGACGGGCGGACGTCCGATTCTCTAAGTGTTCGGTCTCCGGGCATTCAGCCCTCGAGTATGGCTCGCAACGCGGCCTCGGGTGAGCGCCGAAGGTCGAGAAGCCGTCCGGCTCGGAACTGGTCGAACAGCCTGGGGTCGACGTAGCTCTTTCTGGCGACAGCTGTCGTGTTTCCGAGCACGTCGGCTGTCGCCTGCACGGCGGCGGTGATTGCCTGGGCTGCCTGCTTGTCGGACCCTGGGATGCCGCTGCGTGCCAGGGACTGCGCCGCGACGATCGTGCCGCGGAGTGTGCGAAAGTCCTTCGCGGTCAATTCGGCCCGCGTGCGTTCCCTGATGTCATCGTTCACGAGCGTCGATGTCAGCGCGTGCCAGCTCGTGTCGCGCCAGGCGAGCATCCTCGCCCTGGCTTGCCGCTTTGCCTTCATCTCGGCAAGAAATGCCGTCAGACCGGGCTCTGTGACAAGCGAATGCCATTCCTTGCCGCTCTTGGCTGGAAAGTCGAGCTCGACGCCTTGCGCTCCGACGATGACGTGCCTGCCCTGCAAGGTGATCAGCCCGTGGCTGCCGTTGCGCCGCAGATACTCTTCGCTTCCGATGCGAAGCGCCGATCGGTCGATCAGCTGGAACGCCGCAGCAAGGGCCCGCCGCTCGGTGAGCCCACTCTGGTTCAGATCGCGGCTCACACTCCTGCGCGCCGTCGGCAGGGCTGCGGCAAGCACGAGGGCCCGATCGAACTTGACGCGGTCGCGCTGCTGACGCCACACATCGTGATACAGATACTGCTGGCGCCCTGCCTGGTCCATGCCGACCGCCTGAATGTGTCCGAGCTCGTCACTCGCGATCCAGACGTCTGTCCATGCCGGTGGGATGGCGAGCGAACGGATTCGCTCGAGCGTCGCCTCATCCGTAATCTCGCGGCCGTCCTGGCTGATGAAGTGTTCAGTGTCTCCGCGTGACTCGCGCCGGATCCCTGGACCGTATGGGCGGCTGCGGCGCAATCGTGGCACAGGCTACCCTTGCTCATCGTGCTGCGATCGGATGCGGTTGACCAGACTCGTCGTCGAGTGCTCTGGAATGTAGTCGAGAATCGCGATTTCTCCTCCGACCTCGTGCACCACCGGCGTCTCGGCGAGCATTTGCGGCGTGTAGTCGCCACCTTTCGCGTACACGTGCGGCCGCAACAACCGGATCAGCTCGCTCGGGGTGTCATCGTCGAACACCGTCACATAGTCGACGCAGCTGAGGGCGGCGAGCACGTTCGCGCGGTCGTTCGCCGGGTTGATCGGCCGTTGCGGGCCCTTCAGCCTGCGCACCGAATCGTCGCCGTTGATCGCGACGATCAGCAGATCGCCCAGCTGCTTCGCCTGGCGCAGGTAGCTCGTGTGGCCTCGGTGCAGCACGTCGAAGCATCCGTTCGTGAACACGATTCGTTTTCCCTGAGTTCTGGCCTCATCGAGCAGTTCTGTCAGGTCGTGTGCAGTTCGAACGGCATCGTTCGAGCTGAAGGCGAGTGCGCTCTCGAGCTCCGCAGCCGTGCACAGGCAGGTCCCCGGCTTTTGAACGGCGACATCGGCAGCCATCTGAGCGAAGTCGACAGCGTCTTCAAGCTCGAAACCTGTCGCCCGTGCCGCGGTCAGTGCGGCAGCGAACGTATCACCGGCCCCTGATGCCTGATTCTCATAGGTCGGATGCGCGTGGGTGCGGTGAACAGCCGAGTCACGGCAGAGCAGAACCGTGCCATCCCGGTCGAGTGTCGCGACAACCGCCCGCGCCCCTGTGCGCTGCAGCAGAGGCTCGGCGTTGTCGACGATGAACTGAACACGGTCGCCGTCTTCGCGCTCAGCACGGGCGAGAATGTGGGCAACCTCCCCGGCATTCGGCGTGACGACATCTGGCGCGATCGCACGCCAGCGCTGCGGGTCGTGTGCGTCGACCACGCACAGCGGCGGTCGCGACCCGAGAGCAGCGATCGTTTCGACGAGCCCGTCTGTCATGGCGCCACTCGCGTAGTCGCACACGACCATGGCATCTGCATCGCTGACGGCGTCAGGCAGTGCGGAACTCAGCTGACCTGTGGATGCTTCCGGCCAGCGGGTGCGCTGGGTCTCGTCGACGCGCAAAAGCAGCTGCTGGCCGCCGACGATGCGACACTTGGTGGTGGTGACCGCTCCTGCGACGGCGATCAACCGCGTTGTGTCCACACCGAGCCGGTCGAGTTTCTCGCGAATGAGCCCACCGGCCCAGTCGTCTCCGACCACACCGACCACAGCGACCCGCGCACCGAGGGACGCGAGGTTCGCTGCGGTATTCGCGGCGCCGCCCGGCGCATATTCCCTGGTTGCGATGTCGACGATCGGCACAGGAGCTTCCCTGGTCAGGCGCTCGATCGTGCCGCTCCACCAGCCGTCGAGCAAGAAGTCGCCGATGACAACGACCTTGGGCGCTCGCGCGACGACACGCGCGGGAGCGTCGGACGGCACACGATGAACCGCGAGGTCCACCCCGGTCATGGTCGCCTGTCCTTCGCTGGCGTCGGCAGCGTTCGAGTCATGGTCACTCCTGTCGGTCGTCGTCGGGTTCTGCTGATCTTTCGCTTGTCTGCACCTGTACCCGTTCGCGATCGCGTTTACACGGCCGATCGATCGGTTTGGAGAACGCGCTGCGGTGGGAATGG
>DATMTC010000368.1:0-9574 GCA_035565115.1 Microbacteriaceae bacterium
CGTGATGCGCCCGAGCGTTCGCTCAGCTGTCGTATCGACGGTGGTATTCGGTATCGCGATCCTGGTCTTCGCACTCACGCAGAACTATGCGCTCGCGATCGTGTCTCTCGTTTTGGCCGGATGCGGGGAGATCGCGTCCCTTTCGATCACCCAAAGCGTGGTGCAACTCGAGTCTCCCGACGGCGAGCGCGGCCGCACCCTCGGCTTGTATGGCATGTTCGCCTCTGGCCTGCGCACGGGCGGTGGGATCACGCTTGGAGCACTCGGCGCCCTTCTCGGAGTGATCCCAGCGGTCGGCGCATTCGCCGCTGTGCTCGTGGTCGGGGCGCTGATTGCCTGGCGGTACGCGTCACGTTCCCGCCTGCGACACACGCCGGGCTGATCGGACGAATCTCCGAACGCTTATCTAGGTGTCTTGCCGCACGGCCGCCACCGCCGCTTCTGCTTCGCGCACAGCCTGCTCGGCAGCGTCGCGCGCGGCATCCAGTTCTTCGGCTTCCCGGTCAGCGGCCGCAATCCGTTCGTCCAGTTCGGACAGTCGTTCGCGCAGTTCGTCACGCTCGTCCTGAAGCCGCGATCGGCGCTCTGCAGAGCGACGCGCGGCAGCATCCGCCCGCTCGAAATCGGCATTGGCTCGTGTTGCAGCGCGCATCGCGTCCTTCAGTGCCGCGCGGGCACGCACCTCCTCGCGAGACTTGGCGGATGGCGGCTTCCGCGGCCCGGATTGCGGCACAGATCGCAGCCCGGCTATCGGCAGGGCGACCGCGTCGTCAAGGTCAGCGGGCCCGAAGCCATCTGCGCTCAGTGCCCGCACCAGGCATCCGCTTGCCACCGCCTTGGCCGCTGTGGCGTCTGCGACCGCTGCGACGAATGTTGCGCTCACCTGGTCGGTGGCGGCAGGACTCAGGTTGCCGCCTGCGGCGCGAACCAGCTCTCCTGCACGGTTCGTCAGCGTGGCAACCAGCGTGCGCCGCTTCGCGCCAAGTGTTTGAAGGGCTTCCCGGTCGCCCTCGTCTTGGGCGTCAGCGAACTCGTCGTGCAGTTCCGTGAGCCCAGCGAGGCTCGAGCTGTCGGCGAGCACCAGTGCGTTGACGGCCGCGGCAGCAGCCGACGGCTTGCGCAATGCGCCGATCTGTTTGGCAAGCGCGCGATCTCCGGCGGATGCTGCAACTCGCGCAGCCTTCGTGCGTGCGGCAACGAACTCAGACGCAGGAACACCGTATACATCGCGCACGGCTTCGTCGAAGGTCATTCTTCGCGCACCTCGCCTGCCGACTTGTCCGGCCGCCAGCCGCGCCACGTCGGATGCCTCAGGGTGCCTGAGCTCGTCCACTCGGTGAACTTCACCTCACCGACGAGCTTCGGCCTGATCCAGTGCACATCCTTGGCCTCGGTCGGCGGAATGTCGCGCAGCGGACTTCTGACCCGGCTCATCGCGGAGAACTTCGTGAGCATCTGAGCCCGCTCAGAATCCGAAAACCCACTGCCGACTCGACCGACGTAGCGCAAACCGTTCTCGCCTGGAATCCCGAGCACGAGCGAACCAACCGTTCCGGCGAGCGCCCCTTTGCCAGATTTCCAACCAGCCACAACCACTTCCTGCGTGCGCTCGTGTTTGATCTTGATCCATTGCCGCGACCGACGCCCAACGCTGTACGTGCCGTCAGCGAGTTTGGCGACAATCCCTTCAAGGCCGAGGCGTGCGCTTGTTGCCAGCGCTTCGACTGCGTCGCCTTCGAACGCATCAGGCACATGGATGCGACGCTGTTCGGTCACAAGCGAGTGCAGAACGTCGCGGCGAACGCGATACGGCTCCTTCGTGAGATCCTCGCCGCCGTCGGAGAGCACGTCGAACAGCATCAGATCGACAGGAACGCGCCGTTTCGCGCCTTCGACATCCTTCGGCTGCGTCAGCCCTGCGCGGGTCTGCAGCAGTCCGAAGTCTGGACGGCCCTTCGTGTTGAACGCCACGATCTCGCCATCGAGAACGGCGTCGTGGTCGCCGAGTGCCGCCCGGATTGGCTCAATCAGGTCGGGAAACGTGGCCGTCAGGTCGTTGCCGTTGCGGCTGACCAACCGGATGCTGTCGGCGTCGACCACGACGATGGCCCGGTAGCCATCCCACTTCATCTCGTTGATCCATTGATCGTCGTCGTGCAGGTCGGCAAGTGTGCCAGCCGTGGCCAGCATCGGAGCAAGCGACTTCTTGGTGGGGCGTGCGACTCGGGCGGCAGAGGTGTGCGCCGCAGCACTGCGGTCTGCACTGCGGTCTGCACTGCGGTCCGCGCTGTGGTTTGCACTGCGGTCTGCACTGCGGTCAGCATGATGCTCGCGGTGCGAGCGAGCCGTGCCGGCCGGCGCCATCAAATGCATGAGCCAGTTGTTCGCCTTCCCGTCACCGCTGCCGGTGTGGATCAGCGCATAGCGGCGCGGCTCACCGCGCAGGCCGCCATCCGGACGACCGGTCAACGTGGCGATCACCTCTTTGCCCTCGCGCCACTTCTCCAGTTCGAAGGTGCCGGCATCCCAGATCGTCACGGTGCCTGCACCGTATTGCCCCGCCGGAATGCGGCCCTCGAACGTTCCGTATTCGAGCGGGTGGTCTTCGGTCTGCACCGCGAGGTGGTTGTCCCCCGGGTCCAGCGGCGGCCCCTTCGGCACCGCCCATGACACCAGCACTCCGTCGTGCTCGAGCCGAAAGTCGTAGTGCAATCGCCTTGCGTGGTGTTCCTGCACGACGAATGAGTTCCCTGATCCGATCGCCTCGGCATCCGGCACCGGCTCTGGCGTCTTGCCGCGCTCGCGCATGCTGCGATATTTGGCGAGCCGATCCTGCGCCTGCGGCGTTGCCTCGAAACCGTCCAGTCGTTCAGGCGTCGGCTCGAGCCCTACCCCGGCATCGGCCCGCAGCGGGTGGAGCACATCCCCGCGCGTCGCGATGCGCTCCAGCACCTCGTCGTACGACAGCTGCCGCAGCGTGGGGTCGTCGAGTTCTTCCCAGCTGCGCGGCGCCGCCACGGTCGGTTCGAGCCGGCCGCGCAGCGAATATGGAGCAATCGTGGTCTTCGCCCCGTTGTTCTGGCTCCAGTCGACAAGTACCTTGCCGTGACGAAGGGTCTTCTTCATGTCACTGACGACAAGGTCAGGGTGGTCGGCCTCGAGCGCCCTCGCGAGCTCATGCGCGACGGCAGACACTTGTTCAGAGGTGTAGTCACCCTTCAGCGCTGCATACAGATGGATGCCCTTGCTTCCGCTTGTGACCGGGTACGCTTCAAGGCCCATGCCACTCAGGATCGGACGGGCCAGGCGCGCGACCTGCGCGCATCCGTCGAGGCCGACCCCCTCGCCGGGGTCGAGATCGAGAACGAAGCGGTCCGGGTTGCGTCGCTCCCCTGTGCGGGAGAACCGCCACTGCGGCACGTGCAGCTCGAGTGCCGCGCCCTGCGCGAGCCAGGTGAGCGTCGCGATGTCGTTCACAAGCGGATACACCGTCGTGCCGCTTTTGTGCACGATCGACCGTCGCTCAACCCACTCGGGCGCCGAGTCCTCGAGATTCTTTTGAAAGAACACTTCGCCGGGGTGGTCGGCCGTGCCGACGCCATTGACCCAGCGTTTGCGCGTCGCGGGCCGGTCACGAACGTATGGAATGAGAACGGATGCGACCTCGGCGTAGTAACGAAGCACATCCGCCTTGGTCGTTCCCGTCGATGGGTACAGCACCTTGCCGAGGTTGCTCAGTTTGAGCCGCCGCCCACCGGCCATGACCACCTGTTCGCCACCGGCCATCATCCACCCCATTCACCATCGTGCCATGATGAACGGCAGCGCGGTTGACCGGGTTTCGATTCTGCGGGTCCAGCGCAGCGCACCGGTGGTCAAGTAGCGAGCGCAGCGCACCGGTGGTCGAGTAGCGAGCGCAGCGAGCGTATCGAGACCCCGCAACCCACCCATGGTCCGGAACCACTCATCGTCTCGCGAGGTCTCGATACGCGGCTCGCTGCGCGAGCAGCTACTCGACCACCGCGGAATGCTGCGCGAGCGGGCCACGGACGTGCCTGAACGCGCAGGGGTCAACCCAGCCTGGCCTCATCGATGGTCGGCTGGAACAGCTCAACCGGGTTGCCAGACGGATCCTCAACGATGATCTGTCGTCCGCCGACACCATCGACGATGTCGTTGCGAAAATGCGCCCCTCGCTCGCGAAGCGCTCTCACCTGCTCGTCAAGGTTCTCAACCTCGAGGGAGAACCGGTTCCAGCCGCCTGGAGCCGGCAGCGTTCCATCCGGCATGGCCTGGCCGCCACCAGCTCCGCCGCCAGGGGCACTGAGCACGAGACGAAGTTGGCCGCGCGCCAGCATCGCGAACGCCGGGGCAGGATGCATGACCAGCTCGAAACCGAGGGCGTCGCGATAAAACGCGATGGCAGCATCCACATCGTTGACGATGTATCGAACGCTGACGCTTTGGCCCATGCTCACAGCGCTATTGTGCGCCGACGACCAGCCTCACGCAATCGCGCGATCGAGCATCCGCGGTTTGCGATATGTCGTCGTGAGCACGTAGTCCTTCGCCGGACCGTTCACATTCCAGTCGATGCTCCAGACCTCGGCGTCGATAACTGCGACGTGACCGCGGTAGGTGTCGGCCCCGCACTCATGCAGCAGTGGGGTGCCGAGCATCCAGTCATGGAATGGTCGACCGTCATCGAACTCGACGCTCCAATGGCCATCGGCGGCCGCGGGTCGCAGCAGCAGCGTGCGCATCACCGGATGCTCGCCGCCATCGCGCTGCAGCAGCCCGCTCTCGTGCCAGCGGATCGTTTCGCCGAACGGCTCGAAAACTGCCCGACCGGTCACTGCGTATGCGGATTCGGCGCGATGGTCGACGATCGCGCGAGTGAAGTCCCACGCGCCGAGCAGTGCACGCGGGTCGCCGATGCCGATGGTCGCCGAAGACACTACTCGACCGTGACGAAATCGATGAGCTGCTCGACCCGCCCGAGCAGCGTCGGCTCGAGGTCGGCGTATGTGTTCACCTGCGAGAGAATACGCTTCCAGGCGCGTGCCGTGTCCGCCTGCGTCTCATGCGGCCAGCCGAGTGCCGCGCAGATGCCCTTCTTCCACTCGATCGACCGGGGCACATCCGGCCAGGTCTTCAGCCCGAGTCGCTGCGGCTTCACCGCTGCCCAGATGTCGATATACGGATGCCCGACAACGAGAACGTTCGCACCGTGCGGCCCGCGCGCCACGGTTTCGGCTATGCGTGACTCCTTCGACCCTGGAACCAGATGGTCGACGAGCACTCCGATGCGGCGATCGCGGGTCGGCGCGAATTCGCGAACGATCGCGTCGAGATCGTCGACGCCCTCCAGGTATTCGACGACGACGCCCTCGACCCGCAGGTCGTCGCCCCACACCTTCTCGACAAGCTCGGCGTCGTGCTTGCCCTCGACGAAGATGCGACTGGCCCTGGCGACGCGAGCCGGGGCATCCGCGACGCTGAACGAGCCGGATGCCGTGCGTCCGCGAGCCGCAGGCGCTGCCGTTGGCGTGGTAAGCACGACCGGCTTGCCGTCGATGAGAAAGCCGTTGCCGAGCGGGAAAGCGCGCACCCTGCCGAACCTGTCCTCCAGGTGCACGAGCTTGTTCTCGACGCGCACGATCGCGCCGCAAAATCCGGAGTCCGGCTCCTCGACGACCAGATCGCGCTCTGCCGGCATCCGCTTGACCTCTGGTAACCCGCGGCCACGCCAGTTCGAGGCGAGCACATCCCCGCCATATCGATCATCAAAACTCACCGAACCGACGCTACCTGCTCCGGCGCTGCGCATCCGCCCTGCCACGCCCGCCGAGCGCGCCGAATGAAGGCGGGCGGATGCGATGGCGTGGGTCACAGTGGCAGGATCGAGGCATGAGTTCACAGCGAATCCTCTTCATCGGCGGCACAGGAATCATTAGCTCGGCGTGCGTTGCGCGCGCGCTCGCGCGTGGTGACGAGGTGACCGTGCTCAACCGCGGCCAGTCAAGCATCCGCCCGCTGCCCGACGGCGTGCAGATGGTTCATGCGGACATCCGCGATGCCGCATCAGTTCGGGATGCGCTCGGCGAACGCGAATTCGACGTCGTAGCCGAGTTCCTCGCTTTCACCCCCGATCATGTTGCCGCCGACATTGATCGCTTCGAAGGACGAACAGGCCAGTACGTCTTCATCAGCTCGGCTTCGGCGTATCAGACTCCCCCGTCCCGACTGCCAATTGTCGAGTCGACGCCGCTTCGCAACCCGTTCTGGCAGTACTCACGCGACAAGATCGCCTGCGAAGATATGCTCGTTGCGGCATATCGTGATCGCGGATTCCCTGCCACGATCGTTCGACCGTCGCACACATACGACAGCACAGTGCTTCCGACTCTCGGCGGTTGGACGGACATCGCGCGGATGCGCGCAGGCAAGCCGGTCATCGTTCACGGCGACGGCACGAGCCTGTGGACGCTTACCCACAACAGCGACTTCGCTGTCGCATTCGTCGGGCTGCTTGGACGCCCAGAGGCGGTCGGCGACAGTTTCCACATCACGAGCGACCACGCGCCGACCTGGAATCAGGTGTATAGCTGGCTGGCTCACGCCGCGGGTGCCGAGGCGAACATCGTTCACGTGCCGTCCGAAGCGATCGCAAAGCTGCACCCAGACCTAGGCCCTGGACTGATCGGAGACAAAGCCCACTCGATGGTCTTCGATAACAGCAAGGTCAAAGCGCTCGTACCCGAGTTCGCCACGACTGTCACATACTCAGACGCAGCATCCGACGCCATCGCGTGGCTTGACGCGCACCCGGAGCGGCAGATCGTTGCCGACGATCTAGACGCAGCATTCGACCGCCTGGCGGCGACCGTGCCCGCGTAGTGCCAGGCAAGCGGCAGCTGACAGGTTGCCGCAGTGGACGCGCCGCTCGGCCCCCGTCTAAGCTCGGCTTCAACACTGTTGGCCTTCACACAGCCAACTCAATGGAAGTCGGCCCAATGGAAGTCGGCCCAATAGCAGTCGGCACGGAAAGGCAGCCTGTGCGCACACGGTGGGCTATCTGGAAGGGTGTCGTCGCGGTCGCGATGACGATAGCGTTCGCGAGCGCTGGAACAGGAGCGGCACTCGCGACGGACCCGGTGCAGCTCGGTTCCAGCCATGTCGACGACCAAGCCGGCGTATTGAACGGCAACACGGCGAGCATCGACAAGGCGATCGGCTCGTTATATTCCGACACGGGAATCGACCTGTATGTCGTGTATGTCGACAACTTCACGAACCCGTCGAGCGCCGAGGACTGGGCGAACGCGACCGCGAAGCAGAACAACCTCGGGCCGAACGACTATCTGTTGGCGGTGGCAACACAAGGTCGTGCATATTATCTGTCAGCCGACTCGGACGGACCGCTCACGCAGAGCCAGGTTGCCGACATCGAGCAGAAGGACATCGAACCCGCACTGCACAACAACGACTGGGCTGGCGCTGCCTTTGCTGCAGCAAACGGCATATCGTCGGCAGCAGGAGGCGGCGGCGGATGGGGATTCTTCTGGTTCATCATCATCGGCCTCGTTGTCGTCGGCATCATCCTGTTCTTCGTGCTCCGCGGTCGCAAGAAGACCGCGAAACCGGTCGCCGGCGCGTCATCCGACCCTCTGGCCGGCCTGTCGCTGAAAGACCTCGACAGGCAGGCGGGCAGCGCGCTCGTGCAGACCGACGACGCCATCAAGACCAGCACTGACGAACTCGGATTCGCCACGGCACAGTACGGGGCGGATGCGGCGGCACCGTTCAAGACAGCACTCGACGACGCCAACGCCTCCCTGAAACACGCCTTCCAGATCAAGCAGAAGCTCGACGACGCCGAGCCTGACACCGAAGACCAAAAGCGCGCCTGGAACGTTCAGATCATCCAACTCTGCGAGAAGGCCAACGCGGTGCTCGACGAGCAGGCGAAGACATTCGACGAATTGCGCGATCTCGGCAAGAACGCGCCGGCGGCGCTAGCAACGTTGAAGACCGAAGCGGATGCTGCATCCGACCGGGTAGAGAAGGCGGACGCTGCCCTGGCATCGCTGGCTAAAACGTACGCACCAGAGGCCTTGACGACCGTGCACGACAGCCCGGCGCAGGCGCGGGAAAGACTCACATTCGCAGCGTCGGCGGCGGCGGACGCCCAGGCAAAGCTCGACGCGTCCGATGCATCGCATGCCGCCGTCGGCATCCGAGCCGCGGAGGAAGCTGTTGACCAGGCGAACCTGCTGCTGGATGCCGTCGATCGCGTTGGCTCAGACCTTGCGAAGGCCGCCGCGGCCATTCCAGCAGTCATCGCCGACCTGACAGGCGACGTTGCGCAGGCAAAGACGTTCGCTTCATCAGGGACCGTGGGTGCGCAACAGGTCGCAGCGTCCACGGAACAAACGCTCGAGCAGGCGAACGCCAACCTCAAGGCCGCTTCTCCAAACCCGATCGCGATCATGCAGCAGCTGCAGAAGGCCAACCAGCAGATCGACAGCGTGCTGCAGGGCGTGCGTGATGAGCAGCAGAAGGTCCAGCGTGCACGCGCATCGCTCGAGAGCACGCTGCTGACCGCCAAATCGCAGGTGTCTGCGGCGGAAGACTTCATCACCGCGCGGCGGGGAGCCGTCGGCGCGGATGCGCGCACACGCCTGGCCGAGGCAGGCCGGTTGGTGGTGCAAGCGCAGTCGACAGCAGACGCTGACCCGGTGACGGCACTCGCACAGGCCCAACGCGCCACCCAGTTGGCCGCAGAATCGATCCAACTCGCTCAAAACGACGTCGGCGGATTCCAAGCAGGCGGACTCGGCGGCGGTGGATTTTCAGGCGGCGGACTGTTCGGCGGAGGCGGCGGGAACAACGGCTCGATGGGCGCCGTGCTCGGCGGCATCCTCATCGGCAACATTCTCGGCGGCGGGGGTGGCGGAGGCGGAGGTCTCTTCGGAGGCGGTGGGGGCTTCGGCGGTGGATTCGGGGGCGGCAGGGGCCGCAGCGGCGGAGGAGGCTTCGGCAGCGCAGGCAGTTTCGGCGGCGGCGGCACACGTGCCAGGCGCGGTGGCGGACGGTTCTAGTCCGGAGCAGATGAACAGTCCTAGCAATGAATGATCGGGTCGGAAAGTAACTGTCGAAAGGAACGAACACCATGGCAAAGCAGTCAATACTGGGTCGGATTTCGCAACTGATGAGGGCGAACATCAACGCGCTCATCGATCAGGCCGAAGATCCGGAGAAGATGCTGGATCAGATGGTCCGCGACTTCACGAACAACATTGCGGACGCCGAGAGCGCGATCGCCGAGACCATCGGCAACCTGCGCATGCTCGAAGACGATCACAAAGAAGATGTGGATGCCGCAGCCGAGTGGGGCGACAAGGCGCTTGCAGCGAGCAGGCAGGCGGACACATTCCGCGCTGCAGGCAACACGGCGGACGCCGACAAGTTCGACAACCTGGCGAAGGTCGCACTGCAGCGGCAGATTCAGTCCGAGAACGAAGCAAAGCAGGCCGAGCCTCAGATCGCATCCCAAACAGTGATCGTCGAC
>DATMTC010000369.1:0-12428 GCA_035565115.1 Microbacteriaceae bacterium
ACAGGTGAGGTTGCAACATAGATGCTGATCGCGTTCGAACGTCGCTGCGCCAAGGCGGTGAAGTCGGTCGCCGCAGGGAGGGTGTATTGCACGGACATAGCTGCTCCTTACTTTCAGTTCTGGACTTTCAGTTCTGGTCTCATTTCGTGCGTTCAATCGACGCTTCGTCTCACTCGTGAGCCTAGGCCGCAGAAAATGAGAGGCAAGCTTTGATCTGGATGCCCTGTGAGCGATTGCAGGATGCCCGCAAACATAGCTAGGATGGAACGTCACGTTTGTGACGTCCTATCCGCCTGCCTTGTGCGGAGCAACTCAACGAAAATTCATCGCACAGGGCCTGATTCATGTCCACACTGGAGTACTTACTCAATGACAACCGCAACGACCGAAAAGGCAACCAAGCAGGTCGCGATCAACGACATCGGCTCTGCTGAAGATTTTCTTGCCGCGGTCGAAAAGACTTTGAAGTTCTTCAACGACGGAGACCTCATCGAGGGAACTGTTGTGAAGATCGACCGCGACGAGGTTCTGCTCGACGTCGGTTACAAGACCGAGGGCGTTATCCCCTCACGCGAGCTTTCCATCAAGCACGACGTTGACCCGACTGAGGTCGTCGGCGTCGGCGACACCGTCGAGGCGCTCGTTCTCCAGAAGGAGGACAAGGAAGGCCGCCTCATCCTGTCCAAGAAGCGCGCCCAGTACGAGCGCGCATGGGGCGATGTCGAGAAGATCAAGGATGCTGACGGCGTCGTGACCGGTTCGGTCATCGAGGTCGTCAAGGGCGGCCTGATCGTCGACATCGGCTTGCGCGGCTTCCTGCCGGCATCCCTCATCGAGCTTCGCCGTGTTCGCGACCTGACGCCGTACCTCGGCCAGGAGATCGAGGCGAAGATCCTCGAACTCGACAAGAACCGCAACAACGTCGTTCTGTCGCGTCGCGCACTGCTCGAGCAGACACAGTCCGAATCGCGCACTACGTTCCTGAACAACCTGCAAAAGGGTCAGGTTCGCAAGGGTGTCGTCTCGTCGATCGTCAACTTCGGTGCGTTCGTCGACCTCGGCGGCGTCGACGGTCTGGTGCACGTCTCCGAGCTCAGCTGGAAGCACATCGAGCACGCGAGCGAGGTTGTCGAGGTTGGCCAAGAGGTCACCGTCGAGATCCTCGAGGTCGACCTCGACCGCGAGCGCGTGTCGCTGTCGCTCAAGGCAACTCAGGAAGACCCGTGGCAGGTGTTCGCCCGCACGCACGCGATCGGGCAGGTCGCACCTGGAAAGGTCACCAAGCTCGTTCCGTTCGGTGCTTTCGTTCGCGTCGCAGACGGCATCGAGGGTCTCGTGCACATCTCGGAGCTGAGCGGCAAGCACGTCGAGCTCGCCGAGCAGGTCGTTTCAGTTGGCGAAGAGGTGTTCGTCAAGGTCATCGACATCGACCTCGACCGTCGTCGCATCTCGCTGTCGCTCAAGCAGGCCAACGAGGGTGTCGACCCAGAGGGCACCGAGTTCGACCCGGCGCTCTACGGCATGCTCACGGAGTACGATGAGGCCGGGAACTACAAGTACCCGGAGGGCTTCGACCCCGAGACCAACGAGTGGAAGGAAGGCTTCGACGAGCAGCGCGAGAAGTGGGAGCAGGATTACGCTGCTGCCCAGGCGCGTTGGGAAGCCCACAAGAAGCAGGTCGCCAAGGGACTCGAGGAAGAGGCTGCAACACCGCGCAGCTCCGGTTCCCCGTCGTTCACGAGCGACTCGGCAGGTGCAGGCACTCTGGCAGACGACGAGTCTCTCGCCGCTCTGCGTGAGAAGCTGTCAAGCAGCAACTAGTCACACCGTACGAAGCGGTCGGCCCATCCATCATGGGCCGGCCGCTTTGTCGTTTTCGACGGATAGGCTTTCGTCGTGCACCTGATCGCGCTCACCGGCGGCATCGCATCCGGAAAATCAACCGTTGCCACTCGGCTCGCAGAGCACGGCGCGGTGATTGTGGATGCCGACCGGCTCGCCCGCGAGGTGGTTGAGCCAGGCGAGCCTGCGCTTGCCGCCATCGCTGAGCGTTTCGGGGCATCCGTGATCCGCGATGACGGCACGCTTGACCGTGCTGCGCTCGGTGCGATCGTGTTCGCAGACGAGCGGGCAAGACTCGACCTGAACGCCATCACCCACCCCGCCGTATGGCAGGGCGCCCTGCAGCTGTTCGCGGCGGCGGAGGAACGAGATCCGAACGCTGTCGTCGTCTACGACGTTCCGTTGCTGGTGGAGGCAGCAGAGGATCGCCCGATGCAGTTCGACCTGGTCGTCGTCGTGCATGCACCGAAAGAGCTGCGGGTGCGCAGGCTTGTCGAACTGCGAGGGGTCGCTGAGCCGGATGCCGTCGCGCGCGTGAACGCGCAGGCGTCAGACGACGAGCGGCTTTCCGTTGCCGACGTCATCATCGACGCGTCCGGCAGCATCCAGCGCACGGTAGCCCAGGCAGACGCTCTGTGGGAACGCGTGGCAAAGCCCACCGAATCTGAGTGACCTCTCACACGGATAGGCACGGTTTGTACACCCTGAGGCCGTAGTCTTCTGGCGTGAAGAGATGGCTGGCAGTCGGCGCTGCTCTTGTCGCGTCCGCCATCGTGCTGACGACAGGACTGGGCGCCGCACCTCCGCACGATCCGGTGGATTCGCCCAATCTGATGCAGTTCAGGCTTGGGACACCTGGCGGCCACACGTTCAGCCCCGACGCATACGACTATGCGAGCCGGCCGCAGTCTGGCCCACGGACGACGGATGGCCCCTTGCTGCTGTTCCTGCCTGCAACGCGCGCCAAGCCCGCCGATTACCGCCTGTTTTTGCGCACAGCCACATCGGTCGGCTATCACGTGCTCGGTCTCGACTACTGGAACAGGGGAACATCCGTCACCCACCTGTGCGGACCGATACCGACCTGCTATACCGCTGTGCAACAGAACAGGTTCGACGGAAGTCATCCGTCGATCTATAGCAGGGTGAATCCCGCGAACTCCATCGTCAACCGATTGCACGCAGCGCTGGGCTACCTCGGACGACACGACGCACACGGTGGTTGGACCCGCTATCTCGACGGCTCAGGTATTCGGTGGGCACGCGTCGTTGTGGCGGGGCACTCCCAGGGCGGAGGCGAATCGGCGTACATCGCGCACAGCACGCTCGTGCACGGTGTGCTGATGTTCTCATCGCCCGTTGACACGTTCAACGGTGTGCCTGCGTCGTGGATGGGCACCCCTGGGCGCACAAGCACGTCTCGCATGTATGCGTTCGACAATGAACACGATATGTATTTCGGCAAGATCTTCGATTCGTGGCAACACCTCGGACTGAATCGGCACGGCCGGGCGGTACGGGCGACGACACCGACAGGATCACACGAACTCATCGCGACAAATACCATCGGCGATGCAGCACAATCGCACGGCAGGACAGTGTCGGATCAAGCAACGCGCGGCAGCCACGGCGCCCCACAATACGCGCCGGTTTGGGAGTGGATGCTTCGGCAGGTGCTGGGCACGCACGCCGAATGAATGGCCGCTCTGACGGCACACTCGGGAGCCTGATAGGCGTCGTCGGTATCCTGAAAGGGTGACGCCTGCTCTACCCACGAACGTTATGCCCGCCGATTCCCGGCCAGAAGAGTCAGCCCCGGCAGAGTCAGCGCCGCAAGAGTCAGCGCCAACGGAACCCGACCATCACGGCGTTCTGCAGGCTTTGATCTCACGCCGCGCAGAAGAGACCCCGAACGCCGTTTATCTGGAAGATGCACGTTCTGATCGATCGGTGACATACGGCCGGTTCGCCAGGTCTGTCGCGCTGTGGCGTGACGCGTTCGGCGACCTCGGAATTCGCGAAGGTGCAGCAGTGCTCATCGACCTCAACGACCCGCTGTCGTTCGCCGTCGCGCACGAGGCCGTCGTGGCATGCGGACTGCGTTCCATCCCGGTCGATCCGGATGCTCCTGGCGCGACCTTGGAGCGGCTGTCTGGACTGGTCGGGGGAGCAGCCATGGTGATCTCAGACCGTGAAGACCGATCCCAACTGCCCGCAATCACGTCCGCGACGGTGGATGCACTCACGTGGTCACCATCCGATCTCAGGTTCAGCTCGCACGCCGCGGCAGCGGCGCCCCGTGAGGGCGGCTCCGCGATCCTGTTCACCTCCGGCTCGACCGGCGAACCGAAGGGTGTTGAACTCTCCGAGGCTCAGCTGCTGCACGTGGCATCCGCCATCGCGACCCACAACGCGCTCACGGCGCACGATCGAGGCTTCAACCCGCTGCCGTTGTTCCATGTGAACGCGCAGGTCGTCGGCTTGCTCGCCACGCTTGTGGCCGGCGGCACACTCGTGCTCGACCGCCGGTTCCACCGCACCGGATTCTGGGAGTTGCTGAACGAGCGAGACATCACTTGGCTGAACGCTGTGCCTGCGATCCTGGCCGTTCTGGCACGTGGTGGGGGTATGGCCGTGCCGGCCCGACTGCGATTCATCCGTTCGGCATCCGCCCCGCTGCCGGACGCCGTGCTCGATGCGCTCGGCAGCACCCCGCTTGTGATCAGCTACGGCATGACAGAGGCGGCAAGCCAGATCACTGCAACGCCGCTTGACCGGTCATCGCCTCCAGGTTCCGTCGGCGTCCCGGTCGGCACCGAGGTCGATGTGCGCGACGACGACGGACGTCAGGTCGCGCCCGGCCAGGTCGGAAGCCTGTGGATCCGCGGCGACGGTGTGATCGACGGCTACTATGCCGGTCGCGCCGCCGATCGCTTCGACGCGGACGGCTGGTTGCACACCGGCGACGTCGGCCTCGTGGACGAAAACGGCTTTGTGTTTCTGATTGGCCGCATCGACGACGTGATCAACCGCGGCGGAGAGAAGGTGTACCCGTCCGAGGTCGAGGATGTGCTGCTCGGCGACGAACGGGTGCGAGAGGCGGTCGTCGTGGGCCGCGCCGACGACATCCTGGGTGCTGTGCCTGTTGCGTACGTCATGCTCGTCGATGGCACACAAGACGACTCCGACCTGATCGATTCGCTCGGTGTCGCATGCAAACGGCTTCTTCCCCGCTCCAAGCGACCGGTTGAAATCAACGTCGTGACAGATGTGCCGCGCGCGGCCACCGGCAAGGTGCAACGCAGCCGCATGCGCGCCGAACTGGCAGGCGAACAGTCACGGGCCGCATCGTGAGCGGAGCAGACGCAGCGGCTTCAGCATCAGCCGTGTCGATCTCGTCGAGCGAGCCGGTATCCGGCAAACCACGCGCTCGGGCGCCGCACCTTTACGAGATCGACATCGTGCGCATCCTCACGTTCGCGTCCGTCATTGCGGTTCACACGACCAGCCACACCATCGCTAGCGGAGACCTTCCCCTCGAGATCTTCCTCGGGCTCGCGCACTTCACCCGCGAGGTATTCTTCGCGATCACGACGTTCGTGCTCCTGTACACGTATCGCTATAAGCCGACTCCGCAGCGCAAGGCACTTCCGCGGCGCTTTCTGCTGGTGGGTGTGCCGTATGTGGTGTGGTCGACGATCTACTTCGTCGCGAGCAACCTGCACACGCCGCACGCCACGTTCGGCCAATCGGTAATCAACTACTTCTACCATCTGATCACAGGCTCGGCCTGGTATCACCTCTACTTCTTGCTTGTGACCATGCAGGTCTATCTGCTGATCCCTGCGATCATCTGGCTCGTACGCAAAACTCGCGGACATCACGTGCTGGTCTTGGCCGCCGCCTTCATCGTGCAGGTCGTCTTGAGCGCGCTGTACATGTACTGGCCAGCCCCCGTGGCGGCAATCGTGCCGTATGCGAAGGAGTACTTCTTCAGCTATACGTTCTTCATCATGCTCGGGGCGGTCGCGGCCGACCACTCGCCTGCACTGCTTCGCTGGGTTCGTGACCACCGCGGGTTGATCGGGCTGATCACACTCGGCGCTGCCGTGATCACCGTGGGTGTATTCCTTATCCAGATGGCGGCCGGGATGGCTGCATATCGTGCAGGCACACCGATGCAGCCGATCATCATGTTCTGGTCCCTCGCCGTCGCGCTGGCGTTTCTGGCCGTTGGGACATGGTGGGCGGATCGCAGAGTTCCCGGCAGCAGATTCGCCAAGAGCGTCGACGTCGCATCCGATCGCTCGTTCGGAATCTTCCTGGCGCATCCGTTCTTCATCTGGATCCTGCTCTGGATCGGCAACGACTTGTTCCTCAACACCGTGCCAAAGCCGTGGTTGACCCTCGTCATATACGTGCTTGTGATTGCAGGAGCATGGGGCATCACCGAGTTCGCCAGGAGAACACCGCTCAGCCTTCCGCTTGCCGGACGACCGTTCAGGAACCGGAAGCCGGCTCGCTGACGCTCTTCGGCAGCACCCGCTGGGGCTTCATCACCGCGGCAACGACCGCCGCACCCGCCAGCAAGAAGATGGATGCCGCAAACGGCCACTGCCAGCCCGTCGTGTCGACGAGCAATCCGAATAGTGCCGGTGAGGCGATTCCCGCGAGACCGAATCCGGTGTTCATCATGCCGCTTGCGGTGCCTGACCATTCGGGCGCGACATCCATCGGGATTGCCCACAGCGTGGCGTTGCACAGTTCGAGGAAGAAGAACGAGAGCGAGAGCGAGACCGTCGCGATCACGAGATCATGGCCGAACAGCAGGGGAGTGAGCCAGACCAGCGACCCGATCAGCCCGATGAGCAGAACCGTTCTGCGGGCGAACCGCAGGTTGCCTGTGCGGCGCAGTAACCGATCACCGAGCACTCCGCCCGCCGTGTCTCCGACGACGCCTGCGAGCAGCACGAACGTCGTGAACAGGGCGTATTTGCCCAGCGGCAGGTGGAAGCTGTCAGCAAGGAAACTCGGAATCCAGGTCAGGAAGACCCAGAGCGTCCAGCCATAGCCGAAGTCGACGAGGAACACCGGGAAGATCGTTCGGATCAGCCGCTTCCACGGCACGGGAGGCCGCGCGGCCTTCTCGAGTTCTCGCGGGATCTCGGACAGCTCCTGCTGTGTGATCTTCGGGTAGTCCTTTGGCTGGTCACGGAAGAACGCCGCCCAGAGCACAGCCCACAGCATGCTGAGAACGCCGACCAGGATGAACGAGATCTGCCATCCGGCCAACGGGCCGCCGACCGAGTCGCCCCAGATGATCAAGCCGCCGACAATCAGCGGCGCGGCAGCGTTGCCCAATCGAGAAGCCGAGTGCACGATGCCCTGAACGAAGCCATTCCGATCAGGGGGAACCCATTTCGCCATCGCGCTGGTGGCCGTCGGAAAGGCTGCAGCTTCCGTGAGCCCGAGCAGAAGGCGAGCGCCAACCAGCGACAGCAGGCCGATCGAGAATCCCGTGGCGATCGTGGCGACACCCCACAGGATGCCGATCCAGAAAAGCGACCTGCGCGGACCGAACCGTTGGCCGATCGTTCCGCCGAATATCTGCAGCAACGCATAGGGAATCGAGAACGCGGCGACCGCAATGCCGAACTGGCTCGCGTTCAGATGCAGAGCATCCATGATCGTCGGGCCCGCTGTCGAAATGTTGGTGCGATCCAGGTATGAGATCGCGTACATCACGCACAGCAACAAGACAACGCGGCCGCGCATCCTGCCCCAGATTGGGCTGGCTTTGCGGGGGGTCATGCGCCCTTGAGTCATCTGCATTACGCTTCATCCTTGCCCTGACACCACCTCGATGTCCAGTTTCGCCGAGACGAGGCTAGGGGCCGAACCCATCGATTGCGTATGAATCGTCAATCAAACGTCGGAAGGATCAGCAGCACCGTCGGGCCGGCGACAAGTGCGACGGCGGCGGCACCGACGGCGACGCGCGAAGGAAGGGCCAGGGGGGCTCGATGCTCGACGAGTCGTGCGACTCTGCGCCCGACGGATGCCGCGCTAGCGGCGGCGATGCCGTCACGTCTGCCGGTGGCCGGCTCACCGTCGGCGCCATCGTCTGCGGATGCGACGAGCGCGACGGCCTGGGCGAGCACGTCGTCGTCAACCTCACGCCGTGCCTGGTCATCCGCGAGCATTTCGACCAGAACACCGACCGCGTCTTGCGCGCGGCTGGCGATCGGGAACCACGGCAGCGCACTGCGCCACGCCCTGAATGCGAGAAGAACAAGATGGTGGCGCTGATTCATGTGCGCCCGTTCGTGGGCGATGACGGCCCGCAACTGTTCGTCGTCGAGCAGTTCGAGCAGGCCCGCGGAGAGCACGGTCATCGATCTGGGTGCGCCAGGCAGGCAGTATGCGACCGGTGCCGCCGAATCGAGGATGCGCGTGCCGGGCCGCTCCGGCATCGGAGCGCTGAGCAGGCCGACAAGTTGCCTGTGTCTGCTGCGCTGTCGGCTGGCGCGCACGAAAGTCATCGCCAGGTTCAGCAGCAGATGCACGCCAAGCAGCACGGCGCCACTCAGCGCGAACATCTCAAAGAAGTTCGCCCCTGGCGGCAGTGCACCCGCGGCAATCGCCCCGAAGAACGCGACAAGAGCGCTGACCAGGCGGTCGCCGAAGGGAATGAGCCCGTAGCTCAGCAGCGCACCGATCATCGATAGCCCACCTGCCAAGGCGATTGCCTGCCACAACAGCAATGCAACGCCTGGAGCAGCAGACGTCCACCTCGCCCGCGCAAGCATGATCGGCACGGGCCACGCAAGAGCTACGGCGAGGGCCGCGAGAAGGGAAGCTGTCAGCAGCATGAGCGAGAGCCGGCGGCCGTGGCGCTCAGTCTGTCGCGAGAAGCTTGCGAAGTTGCTCCGCTTCTGAAGCGCTGACCTGGCCGACGAACCGCGCGAGCACCGCGTCCCGGTCTGGAGCCGAACCGAGAACCTCGTGCATCAGTTCTGCCATGTGCTCGGCTCGAGACGTCGATGCACGATAGACGTGCGGGCGCGATTCCCGGTCTCTCGTCACGAATCCCTTGTTCTCCAGCCGCGACAGCACGGTCAGCACCGTCGTGACGGCGAGTTCCTTGCCCGATCCGCCTGCGCTTGTTCCGCCAGCCCGGTTCAGCGCCTCGCGCAAGTCGCCGGCCGAGAGCGGCTCATGAGCATCCCACAGCACGTCCATCGTCGCGCGTTCGAGTTCACCGAGAGTTGCCATGCCCTAATTCTACACGAGGTAGAAAAATGACTTCTACACGTGGTAGAAATGAAGTGTTCTACGAAGTGTAGAAATCAAGATCATCGTATTGGAGCACTCGTGCACGCACTGGATGTCGATCCGCTGCTGATCGCCAGGTGGCAATTCGGCATCACGACGGTGTACCACTTCTGGATGGTCCCGCTCACGATCGGACTCGGCCCGCTCGTTGCGATCATGCAGACCATGTGGCATCGAACGGGAAACATCCGTTACTACCGCATGACGAAGTTCTGGGGAAAGCTCTACCTGATCAACTTCATCATGGGAGTGGCGACAGGCCTCGTTCAGGAGTTCCAGTTCGGTCTGGCTTGGAGTGAGTACAGCCGGTTCGTCGGGGACGTCTTCGGCGCTCCGCTTGCGATGGAGTCGCTCCTCGCATTCTTCGTGGAGTCGACCTTCCTTGGTTTGTGGATCTTCGGCTGGGGCAGACTCCCTCGCCGGATCCATCTCGCCTGCCTCTGGGTTACCATCATCGGATCGACCATCTCCGCGTATTTCATCATCGTCGCGAACTCGTGGATGCAGCATCCGGTTGGCGTCGAACTCGTCGACGGGCACCCGGTGATGACCGACATCTGGGCGGTGCTGACGAACAACACTGCGGTGACGGCGTTCTCGCACACGGTGCTCGGCTCGTTCGGGGTCGGGGGCGCGTTCCTGATCGGCATCGCCTGGTATCAGCTCTGGCAGCGCAGGCGCGACAAGATCGACACGGTCGGCGCCGACGGGCGCGTCGTGGTGGGAGAAGCTGCGGATGTCCCCGGGCGCGACAAGGCCGATCATCGCGTCTGGCTCACCTCATTGCGCATCGGGGCAGTGACTGCCATCATCGCGTTCGCCGGTCTTGCGATCACGGGGGATGCCCAAGGCAAGCTGATGTTCGAGCAGCAGCCGATGAAAATGGCCGCAGCCGAGGCAGCGTGCCACACCGGCACGAGTTTCTCCGTGCTGTCCATCGGAGACCCTGGATCGCAAGACTGCAAGGACGTCGTCGGCGTCATCGAGATTCCAGGGGTGCTCTCGTTCCTTGCAAAGGGCGATTTCTCGACACCGGTCAAGGGTGTCAACCAACTGCTGCCCGAGTATCAGAAGAAGTACGGCACGACACTGCCTGACAATCCCATCTACGGCGAACGGGCAGGCCAGAAGATCGACTACGTGCCGATCATGGAGGTCACGTACTGGGGATTCCGCATCATGATCGGCTTCGGCGCCCTTGCCGCGTTCGCGGCGGCCGTGGCCCTGTGGCTGACCAGGAAGGGGACCGTCCCGCGGTCGAAACCTGTGATGCTGTTGGCCGTTGCAGGCATCGCCGCGCCGTTCATCGCCAACTCGGCAGGGTGGATCTTCACCGAGATGGGCAGGCAGCCGTTCGTTGTCGCTCCGAACCCGAGCGGCGTCGACGGGGTGTTCATGTTCACGGCGGCAGCTGTCTCGCCCGGCGTGAGTTTCGGCGAGATCCTGTTCTCGCTGATCGCCCTCGGATCGGTGTACGCGGTGCTCATGGTGTTCGAGCTGCGCCTGCTGATCAAGTATGTGCGCGGGGGAGTCGCGAGCGCGCTGCCCGAGCTTGCACAGAACACGGATGATGACGACAAGAAGCCGGACGACGTGCTGTCGTTCGCGTATTGAAGATCGGGGGAGCGTGATGGATTTCTTGCCGACACTCTGGTTCGTGCTGATCGCGGTGCTGTGGACCGGCTATTTGTTCCTCGAGGGGTTCGACCTCGGGGTCGGCATGCACATGCTTGTGAGCGCACGCGGCGAGACGGATCGGCGCGTGATGCTGAACACGATCGGCCCGGTGTGGGATGGAAACGAGGTCTGGTTGATCACGGCGGCCGGCGCTACATTCGCCGCGTTCCCGTACTGGTACGCATCGCTGTTCTCCTCGCTGTACATTCCGCTTGTGGTTGTCTTGCTCGGCCTGATCTTCCGCGCTGTCGCCATCGAATACAGAGGCAAGGGAACATCTGCGCGCTGGATCCGCGGTTGGACGATCGCACTTTCACTCGGGTCGTTCGTCGCGGCGTTCGGTGTCGGAGCGATGCTTGCACTGACGACAACCGGCCTGCCGCTCGACCAGAACGGTGACCGCGTCGGAGGTCCATTCGCCTGGTTCACCTGGTATGCGGTGCTTGGCGGCCTTGCCGTCGTCGGCTTCTGCCTGGTGCACGCCGCAACCTTCCTGGCTCTCAGGACGGATGGCTCGCTGCGCGAGCGTGCTGGGCGATTCTCGGCGCGTTGGGCGCCGATCGCTGTTCTCCCGCTCGCCTGCTGGGTGCTCGCCGTGCAGTTAATGAACGGCAAACCGGCGGTGTGGATCGGTGTCGCGCTCGCACTTCTCGCGGCCGTGTTGGGTTGGCGGGCTGCGCTCCGCGGTGCAGAGGGGCGCGCGTTCATCGGGTTCGGCGCGTTTCTGGTCGCGGGCAGCGCGGCGATCTTCGCCAATGTGTTCCCCGTGGTTTTGCCGTCGACGCTGAACAGCGCGTGGAACCTCACGGTGTGGAATGCGTCGGCGACCACATACACACTCGGCGTGATGACTGTCGTCGCCTGCGTCGGTCTTCCACTTGTTCTTGCCTATCAGGCATGGACGTATTGGGTATTCAGGCGACGCATCCGTGGCTCGCAGCTGCCGAAGCCCGCCGAGTTCGGCGCTGCGGTGAAACAGCCGTGAGCCTCCAGTCCCCGATGGCCGCTCTGCGCACGATGGCCCGCGGGCCGCTCTATCTGCTCGGGCTGCTTGGCGCGCTCAAGGCGCTCGGCCTGATCATGATCGCTGACGCCATTGCAACCGGCATCGTCGCTGCGTCATCGTCAGTGGCCGGTCACAATGAGTTGCGCGATGCAGTCCTGCTCGGTGTTGCTGGCGCTCTGTTGCGCGCGGGTGTCACGTGGGCGACACAGGTCGTGTCGCATCGCGCTGTCATCGGCGAGAAGCAACGCATCAGGGCGCGCCTGACTGCACGATTCGGGCAGGACCCGACAACCGGCAGAAACGTCGGAGCGATGACAACGCTCGCGACCGGCGGACTCGACGAGCTCGACAAGTACTACACGGTGTTCCTGCCCGCGCTGGTCGCCACGGCGACCGTTCCGCTCCTGGTCGGTGCTCGCATCCTGTTCGCCGACCCGCTCAGCGCTCTCGTGATCGTTGTGACGGTGCCGCTGATCCCGGTTTTCATGGCACTCATCGGCATGCACACGAACGAC
The DNA here is from genome assembly GCA_035565115.1 of Microbacteriaceae bacterium. GTDB lineage: Bacteria > Actinomycetota > Actinomycetes > Actinomycetales > Microbacteriaceae > Rathayibacter_A. The sequence goes on from DATMTC010000369.1 coordinate 12,376, forward strand.
AAGGTGCAGGCAGCCGCCGATGCAATGGCGCGCATGTCCGATCATCTGGTCGA
>DATMTC010000370.1:0-2786 GCA_035565115.1 Microbacteriaceae bacterium
CTGATCGGGCCCGACGGCGTTGTGCCGCAGGAGGTGCTGCTGCAGATCGGCGCAACACTCGGCTGGACCACCCTGGCGGCAGCGGTCGGACTGCTGTGGACGGCGACCAGCTGGCTCAACGCCACTCGCAGAGCAGTTCGCGCAATGTTCGATCTGCGCCTCGTGCGCATCAACGTGGTCGTTGCCAGGCTCGGCGACTTCGGGCTGGCCATCGGTTTCGGAATCGTTCTTGTGATCGCGGCCGGCGTATCTGTGGCGAGCGCCAACATCCTCACGACGATTCTTGACTGGTTCGGTATTCAGAGCACGTCGTTCTGGTCTCGTGCGGCTGTCACGGTCGCCAGCTTCGTGATCGTGTCGGCCTTGAACGTTGTTGCGCTCGGCACGATGTTTCGTGTGCTGTCGCGTGTGGCGATTCCGTGGCGGGCGCTCCTGGCCGGCTCTGTTCTTGGCGGAGTGAGCCTGGCTGTGCTCAGCACGATCAGCGGGCTCGTTCTCGGCGGCACGAGCAGGAATCCGCTTCTCGCTTCGTTCACGGTGTTCTTCGGTCTGCTGATCTGGTTCAACCTGGTGTGCCGCGTGATTCTGCTCTCGGCCTCGTGGATTGCCGTCGGCATGACGGACATGGGCGTATCCGCCCGCAGGCTTACGCCAGAACAGCTGCAACTCGAGCGCGCGGCACAAGAGCACAGCGCACGCATGCTGGTTGCAGAAGTTGACGTGGAGCGTGCAGCGGCCGAGCTCGCGCATGCACGCGGAGTCGGCCGGATGCTCGCCCGCAGACGACTTGCGCGCGCACGGGCCAAGCGTGCCGAGTTGGCAGCAGACCGGGTGCCGGACGACGGAACCTGGAACCACTGATTGCCCGCCTTCGTGCAGCCGGGCACGGATCGGGTCACGTTACTAGGCTTCAGCTATGGAAAAGCAGGCCACCGGCGGCATCCGCGGGCTGACCACATCCGTTCAATCGGTCATTCGGCGGGTGCAGAGCCTCAGGCCGATGCGCGTATTCAAGTCGTTCAACGACAATCGAGGCAACCTGCTGGCCGCAGGGATGTCGTACCAGGCGCTCTTCGCGATCTTCGCGGTCCTGTGGTTGGTGTTCTCTGTTGCCGGCCTGTGGCTCACGTCGAATCGCGACCTGCTGCACGCTCTCGTGGAACTGATCAACCGAGCCGCGCCTGGCCTGATCGGCAGGAACGGCGCCGTCTCTGAGGAAGCCCTCGTGCGCATCAGCGGCACGCTCAGCTGGACAGGGATCATCGCGGCTGTCGGGCTGCTGTTCACCGCGATCGGATGGCTGGACTCGACCCGCAAGGCCGTGCGCTCGATGTTCGAGCTGGGCGACGACCCGACCAACTTCGTGATGCAGAAGCTGCGCGACCTCGGCCTGGCATTCGGGTTCGGCGTCTTGCTCATGATTGCAGCGCTCGCATCGCTTGTCAGCGCGTCTGCGGTGACAAGCGTGCTGCAGTTTTTCGGCATCGAGAGCCAATCGTTCTGGGCGCAGGCCGGCGTGCAAGCCGTCGGATTCGTCATCACCGTCACGGTGAACACTGTGACGCTCGGTGTGATGTATCGAGTGCTTTCGCACCTTGCGATTCCGCTGCGCAACCTCGCGCGCGCGGCGCTTCTCGGCGGCATTGCGCTCGCGGTTCTCAGCACGGCGAGCGGGCTCGTGCTGCGGGGGGCCAGCCGCAACCCGCTGGCCGCGTCGTTCGCCGTCATCCTCGGGTTACTGATCTGGTTCAATCTGGTCTGTCGCGTGATGCTGTTCTGCGCATCCTGGATCGCCGTCGGCATGGAGGACCGCGGCGTCTCAGCACGCAGGCTCACACCAGAGCAACGCAAGGAAGAACTCGCTGCACAAGAAAACCAGGCCAGGATCGTGCTCGCCGACGCGGCGGTCAGGAAAGCGGATGCCGCTGTCGCTGCCAGCCGCGGATTCAAGCGGCGTCGCGCCGAGCGTCGGCTGGAGCGCGCGCGAGCGCACCTGCTCGAGCTGCGCACGCAAGGCGCGACCGACGACTCGGTGTCGGAGCCTCCACCTAAACTGTGAGCATGGCTTCAACGCGCAAACCGCTCCGCATCGCAAGCGTCAACGTCAACGGCATCCGCGCCGCCTACCGCAGAGGAATGGGTCAGTGGGTGGCCGCGCGCGACGTCGACATTCTCGCGATTCAAGAGGTGCGAGCATCCACAGAAGACATCCAGGGGCTGCTCGGGCCAGAGTGGAACATCCTGCACGACCCAGCGATAGCAAAGGGACGAGCCGGAGTCGCTCTCGCCAGCCGCGGCGCGGCATCCATTCACCGTGTGACGCTTGGGCCAGACGATTTCGACAGCGCGGGGCGTTGGCTCGAGGCTGACTACGACGTCGACGGAACCGTGGTCACCGTTGTGAGCACCTACGTGCACTCGGGGGAAGCCAACACTGCAAAGCAGGTGGAGAAGTACAAGTTTCTGGATGCGATGCTCGAGCGTCTGCCCGAGTTGAGGGCGCACAACCCGTTGTCGGCGGTCATGGGAGACCTGAATGTCGGCCATCGCACGCTCGACATCAAGAATTGGAAGGGCAACGTGAAGCGCGCCGGATTCCTGCCTGAGGAACGCGAATATTTCGACAAGTTCTTCGGTGCGGAGGACGATCCTGCGTACAACGACGGTGCGGGGCTCGGCTGGATTGACATCGGGCGCAAGCGCGCAGGCGAGGTGGACGGCCCGTACACCTGGTGGACGTGGCGCGGCCAGGCGTTCGACAACGACACGGGCTGGCGTATCGACTA
>DATMTC010000371.1:0-15187 GCA_035565115.1 Microbacteriaceae bacterium
GTGTCGAGTCCGTTCGTCGACGCGTCACTGCCAGACGGTTCTCGGCTGCATGTGGTGATTCCCGACGTTACGCGCGCGCATTGGGCGGTGAACATCCGCAAATTCCCGAAGCGGATCCGCGAACTCGGTCAGCTGGTGGCACTTGGGTCGATTCCGCAGCAAGCCAGCGAATTCCTGCGGATGTGCATGCTCGCCAACCAGAACGTGCTCGTGTGCGGTGCGACACAGGCTGGAAAGACGACGCTGCTGAACGCACTGTTGTCGGCGGCTCGGCCGAACGAGCGGATTGTCACCGTCGAGGAGACGTTCGAGCTCGACCTGACAGCGCGGGATGTCGTCGCCATGCAGTGCAGGCAGCCGAGCCTCGAGGGCACGGGTGAGATCACCCTGAGGCGGCTCATCAAGGAGGCGCTGCGGATGCGTCCCGACCGCCTGGTCGTCGGTGAGGTGCGCGAGGCCGAGAGCCTCGACCTGCTGCTCGCCCTGAACGCCGGCGTTCCCGGAGCATGTTCCATCCACGCGAACAGCGCGCGTGAGGCGCTTGCGAAGTTGTGCACGTTGCCGTTGCTCGCAGGTCAGAATATCGACGTGTCCTTCGTGGTGCCGACGGTTGCAGACTGCATCGACATCGTGGTCTTCTGCGAACTCGATCGGCGCGGATTTCGGCGGGTGACCGAGATCCTTGCTGTCAGCGGCTCCGTGAACTCGGGTGTCATCGAGGCCAGCCCGATTTTCGCCATGCGCGACAACCTGCTCGAGCCGACGGGTGGGCATCCTGTGAAGCAGGCCAAGTTCCGCGCCGCAGGTCTCGACCCCGCTGTCGTGTTGCGGCAGGGTGCGGCATGAGCACGGGGCTCGTTGTCGCCATCGGCCTCATGCTTGGAGCAGGTGTGCTCCTGATCGCATCACCCTTCCTGTGGCCGCGCGTTTCGACGAGGGCGAGGCAACGCCCTCGCGCAACAGACCGACTGCGTGCCAGGCTAGCCCTCGCGGGCCTGTCAGCGGTGAGTCCTACCGCCTTCATCGTGTTCAGCGCGGTCACCGGGGTCGTGATCGCCGCGTTTGTGCACGGTTTGGTCGGCGTGAGCGCTTTGTCGGCCGGCGCAGGCGTGGTGGGGGTCTGGTTGCCGTGGCTGCTCATACGCTGGCGCGGGAACGTGCGGTTGCGAGCGAACCGTGCTGTCTGGCCAGACGTCGTCGACCACCTTGTTTCTGCGGTTCGATCCGGACTTGCCCTTCCAGACAGCGTGAGCACGCTTGCTCGGGTCGGGCCAGCGCAGACGCGAGCCGCCTTCGCCGAGTTCGAGCGTGACTATCGTGCAACAGGAACCTTTACCGCATGCGTCGACCGGCTCAAGGAGCGGCTGGGAGACCCGGTCGCCGACCGCATCCTCGAAACGTTGCGAATGGCTCGCGAGGTAGGAGGAACCGAGCTCACCGCAGTGCTGCGTGCGCTGGCGGCCAACTTGCGTGAGGAAATCGCCGTGCGGTCGGAGGTTGAGGCCAGACAATCGTGGGTGGTGAACGCGGCCAGACTCGGGGTGGCCGCGCCATGGGTGGTACTGATCCTGTTGGCCTCTCGTCCAGAAGCCGTGCGCGCATACAACACGCCGACGGGCACGCTCGTGATCGCCTGCGGGCTGGTGCTGTCGCTGATCGCATATCGACTCATGATCGCGCTCGGACGGCTTCCCGAGGAGAAGCGGTGGTTCAAATGAACGCGCTCGAGGGCTGGGCGGTCGTGTGCGGTGTAGCGCTCGGTCTCGGCCTGTGGTCAATGATCGCCGTGCTTCCCCGGCTGAGCCGCCCACGATTGGCCGACCGCGTGGCTACGTGGATTGTGGATGTCTCCGATGAGGCACGGGTCGTGGCCTCCCGCACCACGGTTCATCCGCTTCCGTTGATCGGCGTGTTCATCCAGCCTGTGCTCGACAACGCGCGCCGGGCGTTCGTGCGTGCCTTCGGTGGAGGGGAGACTGTCGCGATTCGACTGCGTCAGGCCGGGCGGGTTTCGAGCGTTGAAGAATTCAGGAGCCGCCAGCTGCTCTGGACTGCGATCGGGTTCGGGTTCGGTGTGGTATTCGCGGTTGTGGCCGGTTTGGTGCGGCCTGTGCCGCTGATGGCTCAGATCGCGATTCCGGTCGTGTGCGCAGCGTGCGGATTTGCACTGAAGGACTGGCTTCTCAAACGGTCGGCATCAGCGAGGCTCCGTCGCATTGCAGCGGAGTTCCCGACCGTCGTCGAGTTCCTGACGCTGAGCCTTTCCGCCGGAGAAGGCATCCTGGATGCCGTGCGCAGGGTCGCAAGGGTGAGTTCGGGTGAGCTGGCGCGCGAGTTCGGTTCTGTTGTCGCAGACATCAATTCCGGTATACCGGTGGCCTCGGCGTTGACCGACGCAGCGGCGAGCATCCGGCTGCCGATGTTCACCCGATGTGTCAGTGCCATCACGGCCGCGCTTGAACGGGGAACACCACTTGCCGAGGTCTTGCGAGCACAAGCTGAGGACGCACGCTCCGAGGCGAAGCGGGATCTTCTCGAGGCAGCAGGCAAGAAGGAAGTGGCAATGCTCGTGCCGCTTGTGTTCTTGATCCTGCCGACCACTGTGCTGTTTGCCATCTACCCGGGCCTGTTCGTTCTGCAGGCCGGATTCTGACCGGAACATCTGGAGAAAGTAGGAATTCATGTCGAGAATCACCGCGATCAGCCGATCAGTGCTTCTTCGCTTGTTTGCTGGCCATCCGCTTCGCGATGAGCGCGGCGATGTTCCAGGCTGGGTCTTGATCACTTTAATGACCGCTGGGCTTGTGATCATTATCTGGGCGTTGGCCGGGCCGGCTCTCAGCGGCGTCTTCGAGCAGGCGATCAGCCGAGTGACCAGTTTTTGATCCGATGATCGCTGCATTGCGCGCATCGGCTAGGCACCGCCTTGCAGATGAGACGGGATCGGCCGTGGCCGAGTTCGTCATGGTCGCCGGTCTGCTGACCGTGCTGACCCTGTCGGTGATTCAACTCGGGTTGGTTCTGCTCATTCGAAACACGGTGCTGGATGCTGCAGCCGAAGGAGCACGATTCGCGTCGCTCGCCGACAACACGCTCTCCGATGGTCGAGCACGCACACACGATTTGATCGCGAGCGCCATCGGCGCCGGCTACGCACAGCACATCACCGCTGGATACGACGAGCACCTCGGCCAGGAAGCCGTGACCATCACGGTGCGCACGCCACTGCCGCTGATCGGATTGATCGGACTGGATTCTGGACTGGAGGTGAGCGGCCATGCCGCGGTTGAGACCCTTGATGCAGCAGCTGCGCGCCGATGACGGCTCCGCGTCGCTCGAGTTCATCACAACGGGCGTGCTGCTGCTTGTTCCACTTGTGTACCTCGTGGTTGCGGTTGCGAGCATCCAGGGCGCCGCACTGGCTGTTGAGGGAGCCGCACGTCAGGCGGCTCGGGTTTACGTGCAGGCGCCATCCGCAGCCGGTGCAGACGACAGGATGGCTCGTGCTGTCGAGTTCGCGCTCGCCGACTACGGTCTGCGGTCCGCTGACGCGCACGTGACCGTGTCATGCAGTCCGCAACCCGAGACGTGCCTGACGCGCAATGGGAGCGTCACCGTGACCGTGCGGGTCAGCGCGCCGCTGCCGCTTGTGCCGGACGTTCTCGACATGCGATCAGCGGCAAGCGTTCCGATGCAGGCCTCTGCGACACAGAAGGTGTCACGATTCTGGAGCCCAGGATGACCAGGATGACCAGAACAAGGGTCCTCGCCGCTGACGATGGTTCGATTCTGCCGCTGACGATCTTCTTCGGAATGCTCTCGCTCGTGCTGATTCTGCTCGTTGTCGCCGCGACATCCCTTTACCTCGAACGCAAACGGCTCTTCACCCTTGCAGACGGTGCCGCACTGGCCGGAGCCGAGGCGTTCACGCTCGACAGTGTCACGCTTGATGGGTCGACCCCGACGGCCTCACTCGATTCAGCAGACGTGCACGCCGCAGCATCCGAATTTCTCGCCGAGAATCCGGTAACGGCGTTCGATCACCTCGAACTGGTCGAAGCTGACTCGCTCGATGGAGCCAGTGCAACGGTGCGTGTGGCCGCGACCTGGCATCCGCCTGTTGTCTCGCTCTTGGTACCAGACGGCATCAGGCTCGAGGCGCGCTCGGTGGCGAGATCCGTGCTGTGGTAGGCCTGCGCGGTACATAGCGCGGAATCCAACGGATGAGCAGGCCGGCGCCGATCAGACCGAACACGCCCATGCTGACGCTGGCAGCGGCCAGAGAGGTCACAGCGGTAACCGCAGACACCCACAACGGAGCGGCCGCCTGGCCCGTATCACCCATGAACCGCCATGCTCCCAGGAATGGGGCGGGGGCGGCCTGTGGTGCCAGGTCAGCACCGAGGGTCATGAGTATGCCGCTGCCGACGCCGTTCGCGAGCGACATGAAGATCGCCACGGCAACGAACCACGGTTCGCTCGTGACGAAGGCGAGAGCCAAATGGGCCACACCGAGTCCGATCATCGATGGAATCGCCGACCATGTGCGGCCGAACCGGTCCATCACCTGGCCCGACACGTAGAACAACGCGAAGTCCACTGCCCCTGCGAGTCCGATCACGACGGCGGTTGACGCATCCGACATTCCGATCGCGACCGCATACAGGGGAAGGATGATCGTTCGCGAAGAACGCAGCCCGCCGATCAAGGCAGCCCCCGTGCCCATCCGGCCGAGTACGCCCCGGTTCGTCCAGATGGTGCGGAACAGGCCCTCCGTGCGCTCCTTGGCTTCCTCGCGTCCAAGCGGTTCAGGCTCAGGCGGCTGCTCGACCGCCCCCCTAAGTTTGGCAACAGTCACCGACGGATCCGGCACGATGATCAGCACGACGGCGGCAGCGACGCACGCGGCAATGTGCACCCAGAACACCATGTGGGTGTTCCCGGTGAGCTGAATCACGCCCGCGCTGATGAAGGGACCGACGAACCAGCCGCCCCTGAACACCCCGCCGAGAGTGGAGAGCGCGCGTGCGCGATATTTCAGCGGAACGTAGCTGGTCATGAACGCGTGCCTGGCGAGGGCGAAGACGGCAGTGGCCAATCCGATAAGGAAGACGCCGATCGCCAAGGCGAGCGTCGTGGGCGACATCAGGCAGATAACCAGTCCAACAATGCACAGCAGGGCCGCCCCGATCATGGAGTTGCGCTCGCCGAATCGTGACACGACCCAGCCGCTTGGCACGTCGCCGAGTACTTCGCCGACCATGATCATCGCGGCGATGAAACCGGCAAGCGCAAGACCGGCGCCGAGGTTGTTCGCGACCACTGGAATGATCGGGATGATCGCCCCTTCGCCAATCGAGAACAACAGCGTTGGCAGGAACGCGGCCAATGCCACCGCCCGGATGCTGAACGGCTGCTCGGGGGATGCGGTCACTGGATTAAGAGTACGCCCAGCGATCGGCCCAGTAGGCTGGGCAGGACATGATTGAACCGGACTTTTCAGCGCAGATCGCCGAGTTGCGCGCCACCTTTGCCGATATCAAAGCAGTAGTCGACGTTGACGGCCTCCACGCCGACATCGAACGATTGAGCGAGCAGGCCGGCGTGCCCGACCTGTGGGACGACACCGAAAATGCGCAGAAGGTGACGAGCGCGCTCAGCCATCGCCAGTCCGAGTTGGCCAAGATCGAGGGAATCGAGCGCAGACTCGACGACCTCGAAGTGCTCGTCGAGCTTGCCACGGATGGCGAGGGCGACCAGCAATCCGCCGATGAGGCGCACGACGAGTTGTCTGCCCTGCAGAAGATCATGGGCGAACTCGAGGTCCAAACTCTGCTGAACGGCGAATACGACCAGAGGCCCGCCGTCGTGACAATCCGTGCCGGTGCAGGGGGAGTGGATGCGGCGGATTTCGCAGAGATGCTGCTGAGGATGTACCTGCGCTGGGCCGAGCAGCACAAGTACCCGGCAAAGGTGCTCGACACGAGTTATGCCGAGGAGGCTGGCATCAAGTCGGCGACATTCGAAGTGGACGCTCCGTATGCCTTCGGCACGCTGTCGGTTGAGGCTGGCACGCACCGGCTCGTGCGCATGAGCCCGTTCAATTCAGCAGGTAAGCGTCAAACGAGTTTCGCGGCGGTCGAGGTCATTCCGCTGATGGAAGAGACCGAAGCGATCGACATCCCGGAGTCAGACATCAGGGTCGACGTGTTTCGGTCATCGGGGCCTGGTGGACAGTCTGTGAACACGACGGACTCCGCGGTGCGGATCACGCACCTTCCCACCGGCACGGTTGTGTCGATGCAGAACGAGAAGAGCCAGATTCAAAACCGCGCAGCCGCCATGCGCGTGCTGCAGTCTCGGCTGCTGATCTTGCAGAAAGAGCAAGAGGCGGCAACGAAGAAGGAGCTCGCGGGAACGATCACGGCCAGTTGGGGAGATCAAATGCGCAGCTACGTGCTTGCGCCGTACCAGATGGTCAAGGATCTGCGAACGGAGTTCGAGGTCAACAACCCGCAGAACGTGTTCGATGGCGACCTTGACGGGTTTATCGCAGCAGGCATCCGCTGGCGCAAGCAGGACCACGACTAAAGCGGGGTCAGCATCCGCAACTGTGGCGAATGATCAGTTCAGCGGGATACAGCGTGAACGAGGTTTCGTCGCTCGGGTGAATCAGCTTCTCGAGTGCGTCAACCGCCATTGCGCGCACCGGTTGCTCGAGGGTTGTCAGTGCCGGCCAGCTGTACTCGGACTCAGGAGAGCCGTCGAACGACACGATCGCGATCTGTTCTGGTATGGCAACGCCCGCTTCGTGTAGCGCCCTGAGCACGCCGACACCCTGTTGGTCTGAACTGGCGAAAATGGCCGTCGGCGTTTCGGTGCCTGACATCAAGGCTCGCCCGGCAGTGTAGCCGCCTTCTCGTGTGTATTCGCCTGCGGCAATCGGGCCGAGCGGTATCCCAGCCGCGGCCAGTGCATCGCGCCAGCCGCGCTCGCGCAGATCGGTCGGGCCGGTCTGGCCGACGAACGCGATCTTCTGATGACCGTGCCAGATCAGATGTTCCATCGCGGTTCGCGCCCCTGCATACAGGTCGGGCCCGATCGCGACCATGCCATCCACGGCTTCGAACTGGTTGAGTAACACCGTCGGTATCCCGGCAGCGTCGAGTGCCGCGAGTGAGCTGACCGAGACTCCTGCCGCGCTCACGATGCCGTCAACCTGGCGCGACGCAAGGTTGCGGATGCTCGGCCCATAACTCTCTGGGGAGCCCTCGACATTCACCACAATCAACGCGTACCCGCGCTCGGATGCTGCATCCTCAAGCGCATGCCCGAGTTGCGCGAAGAACGGGTTCGACGAATCAGGAACGACAACGCCGAACATCTTCGTCGACCCCATTTTGAGTGTTCGCGCGGCGGCGTTCGGCCGGTAGCCAAGAACCCGGATGGCCTCTTCGACGCGCATTCGCGTTGCAGGGGCAACCGCACCAGACCCCGCATTGATGGTGTAGCTCACCACGGCAGGGCTCACGCCTGCGTACCGAGCCACATCGGCGCGAGTCACCCGTCGTTGTGGCGAACCGGCCTTCGGGTCGCGAGCCGCAGTGGTCATGAGTGCGATGATATCCGGCCCAGTTACTCGATCCGCGGTGCGTCTCCGAAGTCAGGCACAGTGAGCCGTGCACCTCCGGCAAGTGCCGACTGGTGGGCGACGATCCCGGGGAGTGTGAAGCGGGCTGCGACCCACGCGTTCACTGGCGGCAGCGAGCGCTGGACTACTGCCGTCACGAAATCGTCTGCCAGAAAGTGGTGGCTGCCCTCGTGGCCGTCTGGTGCGCCGACGAACGAGCTCGGCAGCCTTGCCGAATCATGCACTGATGCGTGGCCGGAGATGAAGGATGCGCGCAACTCCGGGGCAACGTGCGCAAGCGCAGGGTCGTCTGCCGCCATGCTCGCCTGTGTCGCGAGCAGCTCGCTCACGTCTTCGACGCCGCCCTTGTTCTGCCACACGGATGTCTGCGCGAGCTGCTCGAAGCTGCCCTCGGTGCCGAAGAATCGAAAGCGTGATTCGCGGATGTGCGATGGGTAGCCCACCCGGCGCATTTCGTTGATGCGCATGGCACCGCCGTCCGCGAGCTCGAACAAGGCGGTTGCGTTGGAGAAGTCGTTGTTGAACATACTGACGTCGCGATCGAACACGCCATCGCCACGGTCGTCGCGAACGCCGATGGCGCTGACGCTGACGGCGTGTGATGGGATCGCGCCGAGAACGCCGCCGATCGAATGGGTCGGGTAGAGCATCGGGGGATAGCTCGCCGTTCGCTTCCAATCAGAGCCGCCGCTGTACTCGTATGCGGCGTAAAAGCCGAGATCCATGTCGTGCACATAGTCGCCTTCCGAGTAGAAGACGCGACCGAATTCGCCATCCGCTATTCGCTTCCTGGCGAACACGGTCGCCGGGTTGTAATAGCTCGTCTCACCCATCATGTACGTCAGGCCGGTTTGCTTCACGGCATCGATGATTGCGGCGATCTCTTCTTCACTGATCGCCATCGGCACTGCCGAGTACACGTGTTTTCCGGCGCGGAGAGCCGCGACGACGAGGGGACCGTGTGTCCAGCGCTGCGTGAAGATCGCGACAGCGTCGACGTCGGACGCGAGCATCGCTTCGAAATCGGCAAACGTTCCATCGAGTTCCTGGCTTCGATTGAGCTCGGCAGCGCGCTCGGGAAGCAGGTCGGTGACGTGGACCCTCGACACCTCGGGATGCAGTTTGAAGAGTGCGGAGAATTGGCCGGCGAACTGGCCGGCGCCGACGATGCCGATTGAAATGGGCACAGGTGACCTTCCTCAGAGGTGAGTGTAAACAGCGTGGGCAAGAGTCTCACACTAAATGTGACTCGAGTCAATCATCGAACATTCTCGATACCCGACAGGCGCTGGTGCTGCAAACCGTGCACGATCGCGCCGATGTGACTCGTGTAATAATCGGCCAGGCCAGCTACGCGGTAACTCAGGAAGAATGCGCAAGCCGTCGATTTCGACCCGCATGATTACGCGGATGTCTGCTCCGCAGCATCCGGTTTTCCTGAATTACCCGTGGATGACCCGCAGAAAAGTGACACCTGATCCTGCAGAAGGTGAGTCGCTATGGCATTCCGGATGTTGCCTGCTTAGGCTCAAGAGGTCATGATTCGGTTCGACCATATCTCCAAGCAATATTCGGGCACAGCGAGGCCCGCATTGGGCGACGTCACCTTCGAGGTGCTGCGCGGTGAATTCGTGTTCCTCGTCGGCGCTTCAGGCTCGGGGAAGTCAAGTTGCCTGCGGCTCATTCTGAAGGAAGAGAAGCCAACGAAGGGCAAGATCCACGTGCTGGGTCAAGACCTTGGAAGCATCTCCAGCCGCAAGGTTCCGTATTTTCGCCGAAACCTCGGCGTGGTGTTCCAGGACTTCCGGTTGCTTCCGAACAAGAATGTCTTCGACAATGTCGCGTTCACCTTGCAGGTCATCGGCAAGTCGAGGGGCTTCATTCAAGAAGCGGTTCCAGACGTGCTGACGATGGTCGGATTGGAAGGCAAGGCGCAGCGCCTGCCCCACGAGCTCTCCGGCGGCGAGCAACAGCGCGTTGCAATCGCGCGGGCTGTTGTGAACAAGCCGCAGGTGCTTCTGGCCGATGAGCCGACCGGAAACCTCGACCCGGCAACAAGTGCAGGCATCATGTCGGTATTGGAGCGGATTAACGCCGGGGGCACGACGGTGCTGATGGCGACGCACGAAGCGGCCATCGTCGACCAGATGCAGCGTCGCGTTATCGAGCTTGTCGACGGGCGCATTGTGCGCGACGAGCGTCACGGCGGCTACGGCTACACGGCTGCCGTTCCCGTGCAGCAGGCACCTGCAGCAGCACCCGAACCTGACGTAGAAGAGGTTCCGGTTGAGCGCCAGCCTGAGCCGCCGATCCGAATGACGCGTCCAGCCTCGCCGCCGCCGACACCGCGTGAGGTGCCTCCGGAGCCACCAGTGGCCGAGACGACCTCGAGCGACACAGAGCAGGCGGCGGTTCCTCCGGTCGCTGCTGTACGGCCGGCCGCCTTGCCGGACCAGCTCACTCTTGCTGAGCGCCTTGGGCTGCGGGCAGCGGCGAACGGGGATGAAGACGACTTCGCAGGCGAGCAGAACGTGGGGCCGGTCAAATGAGATTCGCACTGATTTGGTCTGAGGCCGCAAGCGGACTTCGCCGCAACCTGTCGATGGTGATTTCGGTCATCCTCGTGACGTTCATCTCCCTGACCTTCGTCGGAACGGCCATGCTGCTTCAGATGCAGATCGGGCAGATGAAGAACTACTGGTATGACAAGGCACAGGTTGCCGTCTATATGTGCACCGCGACCGACGTCTCGAAGACCTGTCAAGGAGCGGACGCGACAGCCGATCAGATCGCCGCTGTGAAGGCCCAGCTGCAGTCGCCTGAACTGTCGAAATTCATCAAGAAGTCGTATTTCGAGAACCACAAGCAGGCGTATGCGAAGTTCAAGCAGCAGTTCAAGGACAACCCGGTCGCTGACTATGTGACACCCGAGCTGCTGAACCAGACGTTCTGGATCAACCTGAAGGATCCGTCTCAATCCGCGGTGCTCTCCGAGAGCCTCTCCGGCATGGCGGGGGTGCAGTCGGTCACCGACCAGCGAAGTTACCTGGATCAGATTTTCAGGATTCTGAATGCCGCAAGCTACACGGCGATCGCAATTGCTGCTCTCATGCTGGTTGCCGCGGCCCTTCTGATTGCAACCACCATCCGGCTCTCGGCATTCTCGCGACGCAGAGAACTCGGAATCATGCGGCTCGTCGGCGCATCCAATCGATTCATCCAGACGCCTTTCATTCTCGAGGGGGTCTTTGCTGCTCTCATCGGATCGATTCTGGCCGGCGGCGCTGTTGTCGGCATCGTTCAGTTCTTCGTGCGAGGGTATCTGGCGAAGAACATCCCGTTCACCTCATTCGTGGGGTTGAATGACGCAGCGATCGTGGTTCCCGTGCTGATCGTTGTTGGGATCGTGCTGGCGGCACTTTCGGCGAACGTCGCGATTTCGCGCTACCTCAAGGTGTAGACCGACCGCGTCATATCGGGTCGATCGCTGCGCTAAACTGGTGGGCTGCTCGAGCCGTAGCAGCGCATCATCATTCGATCAACACAGGAGAACGCCGTGCCAAGGGAACGTGGCCAGAAGGTGGTGGCCACCAATCGCAAAGCCCGTCACGACTACACCGTGGAGGACACGTTCGAGGCCGGCCTGGTCTTGACGGGGTCAGAGGTGAAGTCGTTGCGGGCCGGTCGCGCGTCCCTCGTCGACGGCTACGCATTCATCGATGCGGGGGAGGCATGGCTGGATGCCGTGCACATCCCCGAGTACATCGGCGGGTCCTGGAACAACCACGCACCGCGGCGCAAGCGCAAACTGCTGCTGCACAAAGAGCAGATCTTGAAGATTCAAAACAAGGTCAAAGAGGGCGGATACACGATCGTTCCGCTTTCGATCTATTTCGCGGATGGCCGCGCCAAGGTCGAGATTGCCGTCGCGAAAGGCAAACGGGAGTATGACAAACGGCAGGCATTGCGTGAGCGTCAGGACAAGCGAGAAGCGGATCGGGCCATCTCAACGCGCCGTCATCTGGGGGAGTGAGGGCCTAAGACGCCGCGAATCGCGCGTCGACCTCGACCCTGATGGTGATGTCCTCTGGTTTGAGTTCCAGCTGCTGGCCGCTCGGTGCTGCCATGCGGGCGCTCATCAGCTGAGTGGCCGGCGCAGGCGTGCCGGCTGATGCATCTCCCAGCATGCCAGGGTCGCTGAGCGCCAGCGGCCTCACATTGCCGAGCCCCAGGCTCGTGGCGTAGACGGTCGCTTTCGACACGGCGTTGTCGACGGCACGTTTGCGGGCCGCAAGCGTGACCGATTCCTGGCGCGCCTCAGTCAGCGCCCACTCGATCCCCAGCACCGTGACTCCGTCACGAAGCGCGACGGCCCCGACCCAGTCTCCCAGCGCGGTGAAGTTGCTGAACTTCACGTCGAAATCGATGGTGCTGCGGTAAACGATCGGCAGTTGCTCGCCGTCTTGATTCCAGGGTCGCTGACCCCAGACTCGGATGTCGTCAGACGACCACCAGGTCACCGGTCCGTTTTCTGGGTCGAGCATCGCTTCGATCTCCTCGGAAAGATCGTGGTGCAGGTCGGCGGTCAGCGCCATCGCTTCATGACGCAACGAACCCTCGAATCCGACGGTGAGCCGAACAGTTGCACGTTCGGCAGGGTGGTGGATTGTGAACTCCCCGCGCACGGTGATGATGGTGTCAGCCATGGCGCTCAGCCTAGCTGCGCCACCAACTGGGGGTGCCCGAGTCAGAGAGCGGCAAGCAGTGACTCTTGCAGATAGCCGAGCCAGAAGTACACCTGCTGTGTCGGTTTGGCCTGCGGCGATGTGTCGCCTTCGTCCCCGTCTTTGCGGATGCCGAGCCGCACAGCCAACGCGAGTCGCAGGTCTGTGATCGATCGCAGCCAGGGACGTACTGAGTCCCGGTTGAGCACGATAACTTCGTCATCACGCACTGCCATCGCGACGGCGCGAGCATCGGACGTCTTCGCACCGGCAAGTTCGTCCTCGGTGAACCGACGGAATTCAGCTGACGCATCTTGATCGTCTTGGTATGCATCCGGGAGCAGCCGCAGCAGCGCGGGGTCTCGCATGGCCCCTTCCGGTTCCGTGTCTCGTTCGTCGAGCAGCCCGACGATCTCGTCGGTGAGGCTGAGCAGGAGTGCACGTTCTTCCTCGCTGAGGGTCAGCGTGATCGTGGCCTTGTTGCCTCGATGCACGCGCATCAGGCATCCGCCCTGTCGATCGTCGCCCAGAGTCCGTATCCGTGCATGGCCTGCACATGACGTTCCATCTCTTCGCGGTTGCCGGTGGCAACCACTGCCTTTCCGTCGTTGTGAACTTGCAGCATGAGGCGTTCGGCTTTGTGCTTTGAGAACCCGAAGTACTCGCGGAACACATAGGTGACATACGACATGAGGTTTACCGGATCGTTCCAGACGATGGTGCGCCATGGGATGTCGCGGGCAGTCGTGCTGCGCACATCTGTCTCGTTGTTGGTGAGTGTCACCTCACCAGCCTGACACAATCTGGGCCGGCACAGGATGCGGGCATAGAACCGTTCCGCGATGTGTTGTATGATGGGAAGCTCGCTCCGGCGAGGAGCAACTGAACAATTCAACAGCGCGTGACAGCGACTCACACCATGGGGATGATCGGTTTCGACATTGCCTGAGTGATTGTGAGAAGCGGGTCGAGGATCCAGGGTTATCTCGTAAACGATCTCTGGAAAACAATAAGTGCCAATTCAAAGCGCACTGTCTCTGCTCAGGCAGACTTCGCCCTCGCGGCGTAAGTTCTTCCTCAGCAACTTATAGAGACCGTCAGACCGGGAATGCTCTCTACCCGGATCCTGGCGCCAGCTAGAGAGATTGCTTCTATGTTCTGTCTTGGGGCATAGAGGGACTTAAACCAAGGCTGGGCTCGTTGGATTAGACGCCGGTGGCAAAGTCCAGAGCCGAGTAGAACGCTTTCGCCGGATACACCCGTAGAAGGCACATGACCACAGCAGTGGACGGGGGTTCAATTCCCCCCATCTCCACCATCGGTCGCTGTCACGCGTTGTTCACTCTCGTCCCGTGCCCTGCCATGCTAAGAACATGCTAAGAATGGGTCGGTGCAGGCTGCACTGAACCAGCACCGCGGGGGAGGCCACGTGAGAAACGTGTTTGCGATGAAGCGAACCAAAGTGACGGTAGTGGCCGCAGGGGCGTTGCTCGTTTTGTCTGGCTGTTCCCCCGAGGGCGCCGGTAGCGCGACGACGTCGCTGACCACCCCGGTGACGGTGCCGAAGTACGCGGCCACGTTGCAGGAGAAGATTCCCGCGATGATGAAGTCCACCGCAATGCCGGGGGCGGTGGTGTTGATCAAGTCCCCCAAGCAAGGGGATTGGTCCGGTACGTTCGGTACCGCGAAGCTCGGCAAGAAGGTGCCGATGTCGTTGAAGGATTACTTCCGGATCGGCAGCAATACCAAGACGATGACGTCTACGGTGATCCTGCAGTTGGTGCAGGAGGGCAAGCTGAGCTTGAATGATCCGATCTCCAAGTTCCGCCCGGACGTACCCAATGGTCAGAACATCACCATCACGCAGCTGTCCGAAATGCGCAGCGGCTTGTACAGTTACACGTTCGATCCCGGCTTCAACGCGACGCTGGACAGTGATCCTGGCAAGGCGTGGACGCCTGATGAGCTTTTGACCATCGCGTTCGCACATCCTGCGGATTTCGCCCCCGGAGCGCAGTATGAGTACAGCAACACCAACATCGTGCTGCTCGGTACCGTTATTGAGAAGCTGACCGGTATGACAGCTTCTGAGGCGTTCCAGAAGCGGATCTTCGACCCGCTCGGGCTCAAACGCACCTCTCTGCCCGTCAAGACGGATGCCGCGATCCCGGACCCGCATGCTCAGGGATACCAGTTCGGTACCAACGTGGACACGATCGACTCGTATGCCGTTCCCTCCGCCCAACTGCCGGCAGCGCTGAATGGAACGCTCAAACCCATCAACGACACGGATGCGAATCCCTCCTGGGGGTGGACGGCCGGTGGTGCGATCTCCACGCCTGACGATCTGGCCGTTTATGTGAAGGCGTTGGTGGGTGGTGGCCTGCTCAACGCGAAGACGCAGAAGCTGCGCCTGGACAGCATCCAACCCATCGTCCCCGGTAAGCCAAACAGCGGCGGTTACGGGCTCGGTATCGTCGAGTTCACGCCAGGGATCTTCGGTCATGACGGGCAGATTCCCGGATACTCCTCGTTCATGGTCTACAACATCAAGACCGGCGACACGATCATCATTTACACCAACCTTTCGGCATCACCCGTAGACGGCACGAACGCCGCAGTGGTCCTGGGCAAGATTGTCATCACCACTCTCTACGGTTCAGCCGGTGTTCCCACGGCAAACCCTCCCGCGCCGAACACCACAACATCACCCTCACCCTGATAACCCGCTTGATCCGCCCATACCGACATCCGGCACGAACCGTGCCAACGAACTGAGCCACGCGTCGGCGGGCTCGGGCCACCAACGCCC
>DATMTC010000372.1:0-3887 GCA_035565115.1 Microbacteriaceae bacterium
GTGACACACGGAAACCGCCGCATCGGCTATATCCCACAGCAGAAGCTTGCGGATGACGGTACCCCGCTGCGTGCGCGCGACCTCGTGGCTCTTGGGCTTGACGGTCATCGGTGGGGCATCCCGTGGCCGTCGAAGAAGCGCCGAGCGAAGGTGGATGGCGTGCTCGCAGCCGTGGAGGCATCCGAATACGCCCGCGTGCCGATCTCGACCCTGTCTGGCGGCGAACAGCAACGGCTGCGCGTCGGCCAGGCGCTCGCTGACAACCCGCGCCTGCTGCTCTGCGACGAGCCGCTGCTCTCGCTCGACCTCGCCCACCAGCGCGCAGTGAGCGAACTCATCGACAGGAACCGCCGCGAACGCAAGATCGGCGTGCTGTTCGTCACGCACGACATCAACCCGGTGCTCGACCTCGTCGACAGGGTGCTGTATCTGGCGGGCGGCAAGTTCCGCATCGGAACGCCGGATGAGGTTCTGCGCAGCGACGTGCTCAGCGAGCTGTACGGCTCCCCCGTCGACGTGATCCGCACGCGCGGCCGCATCGTCGTTGTCGGAACGGCGGAAGCGCCGCACGCGCACCCAGACGGGTTTGCGCACGACGAACACCACGACCCAGCTCACGCAGACGAGTACGTGCGCGAGGTGAAACCGCTCTGATGGTAGGCACTGCGATGATGACAGGCGATCTCTGGTCTCAGCTGTTCAACTTCGACAACTATGGCGAGTTGGTTGTTCTGTTGATCAACTCGATTCTGGCCGGAGCGGTGCTCGGCCTGGTTGGCGGCCTGATCGGCGTCTTCGTGATGTCGCGCGACATGGCATTCGCCGTGCACGGCATCAGCGAGCTGTCGTTCGCCGGAGCATCCGCCGGCCTGCTGTTCGGTGTCGGCGTCGTGCAGGGATCGCTCGTCGGCTCGCTGATCGCAGCGCTCGTCATCGGCATCCTCGGCTCACGCGCCCGCGACCGCAATTCGATCACGGCCGTGCTGATGCCGTTCGGGCTGGGCCTCGGCATCCTGTGCCTTGCGTTGTACCCGGGCCGATCGTCGAACAAGTTCGGACTTCTGACCGGTCAGATCGTGGCCGTCGACAACCCGCAGCTCGGCTGGCTTGTCGTCATCGCCGTCATCGTGATCGTTGGTTTGCTCGTGGTGTGGCGTCCGCTGATGTTCTCCAGCGTTGATGCGGATGTCGCAGCAGCACGCGGCGTTCCCGTGCGCGGGTTGTCCATCGTCTTCATGCTGCTGCTCGGGCTATCTGTCGCCGTTTCGGTGCAGATCGTGGGAGCGCTGCTCGTGCTGTCGATTCTGGTGACACCGGCGGCCGCCGCATTGCGGGTCTCGTCATCGCCCGTGGTCGTTCCGGTGTTGAGTGTGGTGTTCGCCATGGTGTCGATGGTCGGCGGCATCATGCTCGCTCTCGGCGGCAGCATCCCGATCAGCCCATACATCACGACGATCTCGTTCACGATCTACGCCGTGTGCCGCGTGATCGCGGCGGTTCGCACCCGACGAGGCAACCCGGGCGGTGCCAGAACGGGTGGGCGGATGCTGAGCGAGCGCGCAGCAGGCGAGACTATCCTGAGCTCATGAAGCGCAACACCTGGCAGCGGGAGGCCGTGCGCGAGGCGCTTGGCGGCGCAGAGGGCTTCATCAGCGCACAGGGCCTGCACACGAGCCTGCGCGAAACCGGTTCGCCGATCGGGCTTGCCACCGTGTATCGCGCACTCGCCGACCTGGCGGTGGAGGGCGACGCCGACTCGCTTCAGTCGCCAGATGGAGAGAGCCTCTACCGTGCATGCAGCACGACGGGCCACCATCATCACCTGATCTGCCGCAATTGCGGTCTCACCGTAGAGATCGAGGCGGATGCCGTGGAAGAGTGGGCGAAGAAGGTCGCGTCCGAGCAGGGGTTCACTCAGGCGCAGCACGTCGTCGACGTGTTCGGGCTGTGTGCTGAATGTAGTTCACGAGCGTAGTTCACGAGCGTGCCGCACGGCCGCGACCTCGATGAGAGAGGATGTGCGCGTGGCCGACACTCGCGACGACGAATTGATCACAGTCAACCCATTGTTCGCGCGAGCAGGTGAAAACACGTCGGTGCCGAAACGTCGACTCGCCGAGCACGGGATGCAACCAGAGACGGCATATCAGCTGGTGCACGACGAGACGATGCTCGACGGCAACGCGCGCCTGAATCTTGCGACATTCGTCGGCACCTGGATGGACGATCACGCCTCACGGCTCTACTCCGAATCGTTCGACAAGAACATGATCGACAAGGACGAGTATCCGCAGACTGCCGCCGTCGAAGAATACTGCTGGCACATCCTGGCCGACCTGTGGAACGCACCGGATCCCGCCAGCGCGATCGGAACGTCCACCATCGGATCCTCGGAAGCGTGCATGCTGGCCGGGCTCGCGTTCAAGCGGCGGTGGCAGGCGGCACGGCGGGCGGCAGGTGCGTCGACCGAGAAGCCGAACCTCGTGATGTCGAGCGCCGTTCAGGTGTGCTGGGAGAAGTTCTGCGCGTATTTCGAGGTCGAGCCGCGGTTCGTGCCGATCACCGAGAAACACAAGACGCTCGACGGCAGCCAGCTCGAGAAGTACGTCGACGAGAACACGATCGGTGTTGTCGCGATCATGGGTGTGACATACACCGGCATGTACGAGCCGGTGGCCGAGATCGCTGCAGCACTCGACGCGATCCAGGCCGCGACGGGACTGGACGTGCCCATTCACGTGGATGGCGCATCCGGTGCCATGGTCGCGCCGTTCTTGCAGCCCGATCTGGTGTGGGACTTCCGCGTGGAGCGCGTGCATTCGATCAATACATCCGGGCACAAGTACGGTCTGGTCTATCCGGGGCTCGGCTGGGTGATTTGGCGCTCACGCGACCTGCTGCCAGAGGAGCTCATCTTCAACGTGAGCTACCTCGGCGGGCAGATGCCGACGTTCGCATTGAACTTCTCGCGCCCAGGTGCACAGGTCTTGCTGCAGTTCTACCTGTTCCTCCGGCTCGGTCGCGATGGATACCGGGAAGTGCAGCAGGAGTCACAGGATGTCGCGCTTTTTCTCGCACACGGCATCGAGAAGATTGGGGCGTTCGACCTCTGGAGCGACGGCAGCGACATTCCCGTTTTCGCATGGCGGCTGAAGAACGGGCACACCGACAAGTGGAACCTGCAGCACCTCTCGACGCGGCTGCGCGCTCGCGGATGGCTCGTGCCGACTTATCCGCTGCCTGACGACCTGGCGGATGTGTGGGTGCAACGCATCGTCGTGCGTAACGGTCTCAGCATGGATCTTGCTGCAAGCCTGCTTGGCGATATCGTCGAAGAGGTGACATATCTGGATGCGCTCGAGACGCCGATGCCGCGCGAGGCTGCGGCGCCCGGCTTCCACCACTGAGCACCCCGGCGGTCGAGTAGCTGCTCGCGCAGCGGCCGCCCCGGTGGTCGAGTAGCTGCTCGCGCAGCGAGCCGCGTACAGAGACCAAGCGACCTCGCAACCCGGTCTGCGGTATGGACCCACAGATCGGCTTACGAGGTCTCGATACGCTCGCTGGCGCTCGCTACTCGACCACCGAAATGTGGGAGGTTCGTCTTCCGCAGGCCGAGCGATGCTCTGATGAGGGCGCCCGCGGCCGCCCCGGTGGTCGAGTAGCTGCTCGTGCAGCGAGCCGCGTATCGAGACCAAGAGACCTCGCAACACGGTCTGCGGTGCGACCCACAGATCGGCTTACGAGGGCTCGATACGCTCGCTGGCGCTCGCTACTCGACCACCGAAATGTGGGAGCGCTCGTTCCTCGCGTCGCTACTCGACCACCGACGCTGCCCCTCGGGACGGACGCGCGCGGCCGCTCAGGCGTCGACGACGACCACCTCGACG
>DATMTC010000373.1:0-16468 GCA_035565115.1 Microbacteriaceae bacterium
ACCGCTCTGTTCCGCGGAGCGGGCTACACCGTGTTCGACGGCGCGCGCCCTGGCGAGCTGATGCAATCCGCTGTCGCCGCGCCATACGCTCACACGACCGCTCCCCTGCGACGCCTGGTCGACAGGTGGAGCCTGGTGATCTGCGAGGCGCTGAGCAACGAGCAGGATGTCCCTGGCTGGGCGCGCGAGTCTCTCGCCGGATTGCCCTCGATCATGGATGCGTCTTCACGACTGTCGTCCGAGTTGAATGCCGCGTCACTCGACCGCGTCGAGGCCGCACTGCTGAGCGGGCGCGTCGGCGAGGTGTTCTCGGCAACGGTCATCGCCATCAGAGGCGATTCTGCGCGCATTCAGCTGCGCGACCCGTTCGTCACGGCCAGTTGTCCCGCGCCACCTGGTCTTGCGCCAGGGTCAACGGTGCGCGCGAAGCTTCACGCCGTCGACATCGCGACCGGTTCGATGACCTTCACGTTGGTGTAGCCGCGTTGGTGTAGCGAACAACGGTTCGTGCGGACGACCGGCTAAGCCGTGACGACCCGAGGACTGCCGGTCTCACTGGCAGGCATCTCTGCGGCAAGCCGGTTGGCCTCTGCGATCAGCGTTGCGACGATCTCCGACTCCGGAACCGTCTTGATCACCTCGCCTTTGACGAAGATCTGCCCCTTGCCATTGCCAGAGGCAACGCCGAGGTCAGCTTCGCGTGCTTCACCTGGGCCGTTCACGACGCAGCCCATCACGGCGACCCGCAGCGGAACGCTCATGCCCTGAAGTCCCTCGGTAACCGAGTCCGCAAGCGAATAGACGTCGACCTGGGCCCGACCACAGCTGGGGCATGACACGATCTCGAGCTTGCGTTCGCGCAGGTTGAGTGACTGCAAGATCTGCAGCCCGACCTTGACCTCTTCGACCGGCGGCGCGCTCAGCGATACGCGAATGGTGTCGCCAATGCCCTCTGACAAGAGGATGCCGAACGCCGTCGCTGACTTGATCGTTCCCTGGAACACCGGTCCCGCCTCTGTGACGCCGAGGTGCAACGGCCAGTCACCACGTTCGGCAAGTTGCCGATACGCCTTGACCATCACGATCGGGTCATTGTGCTTCACAGAGATCTTGAAGTCGTGAAAGTCGTGTTCCTCGAACAGGCTGGCTTCCCAGACCGCGCTCTCGACCAAAGCCTCCGCCGTCGCCTTGCCGTATTTCTGCAGCAGGCTCGGCTCAAGCGAGCCGGCATTGACGCCGATGCGGATGGAGACGCCTGCAGCCTTGGCCGCGGCAGCGATCTTGCCAACCTGGTCGTCGAACTTGCGAATGTTGCCCGGGTTCACGCGCACGCCTGCACATCCGGCATCGATCGCGGCGAACACATAGTTCGGCTGAAAGTGGATGTCGGCGATCACCGGAATTTGGCTCTTCTTCGCGATGATGGGAAGAGCCTCAGCGTCGTCACGGCTCGGCACCGCTACACGCACGATGTCGCATCCGGATGCCGTCAGCTCAGCGATCTGCTGCAGCGTGGCGTTGATGTTCGGTGTTGGCGTCGTCGTCATCGATTGCACGCTCACCGGCGCATCGCCACCGACGAGTACCTTGCCAACCTTGATCTGACGGGACTTTCTGCGGGGAGCGAGTACCTCAGGCACTTTCGGCATCCCCAGATTGATTGCTGCCACGGATTCAGTCTAGGTCGCCTGTCTGGGCGTCGCCTTTCCAACCTGGTCGACAAGGGCCGAAACGAACAGATCCTGATGTTCAAGGTGCGGCGAATGAGCGCAGTCCGCGATTGCCAGTTCGCGGTAGCGTCCTCCTGCGGCACGGTAGCGTTCGAGCACATGACGCGTCTGCGTCACCATCGGCTGCGGCGGTGCGACATCCTCGCCCGGCCAGCCGGGGATCACACCGACCTTGCCGAGCATGTTGAGGTCGAAGTACGACTCGTCACCGACGATCGCATCCTGTTCCCCGCGCACCCACAGTATGGGCGGCTTGTCGGCGAGGTCGACGATGCCGGTCAGATTCAGATACTTCGGTGCCATGGTGTTGAGCACACCATGCTCGCCAGGCGCGAATCCGGGCCAGCTCTCCGATGGAACGCTGTCGCCAGGATAATTGCCGCTCCCGATGGCAGTCGACAGCATCGACTCGACCCACAGATCCTCCAATTCGGAACTGTATCCAGCAGCCACATACGACGAGCGGAACACTGCACGCGGCGAGGTCGGCGCATCCGCTGTCCTGTCGCCATCCTGGATGCGCTGCACGAAATCGGGGTTTGCACCGCCTGCACCCGTGCCGGCGTTGTCGGGCGTCAGCACGCGGCCATCGGCACCTGTCGTGCCGCCGAATCCGTACGGTGACACCGGCGAGATCAGGGTAAGGCTCGCAACATCGTCAGCCCGGTCGAGCAACTGCTGCATGACGACGCCTGCGCCCATGCTCCAGCCGACCAGGTGAACGGATGCGATGCCGAGCGCGTCGACGACGCTCCACACGTCATCGGCGTAGTCTCGCAGGCCGCGTGTCGCATCCACCGGCAGCGTCTGGCTCTCACCGAAACCGCGCAGATCGACCGCAACGGCTCGGATGTCCGATGGCAGGGCGAGCATGCTCGGTTGAAAGAACAGACTCGACGACACATTGCCGTGCACGAACACAACCGTTGCACCGGCGGTGTCGACGCGTCGTTCGAGAACGTTCGCGCGCAACCGCGGCGTCGAGAGCACGGATGCGGTGATTCCATCCATCAGCCGACTATTGCGTCCGTTCGAATCGGTTGAGGTGTCGCTCATGAGTTGACTCCTTCGAATTCGCGTAGCACTCTTACGACCTGTGCGGCACCGTGCTCCGACATCAGAATGGTGTAGTGATTGACGTCGTCGATCTCGTGGATGCGCAACGCCGGAAATGTCGTGGTGTGTTCTGCCATGCGATCTGCTGGATACAGCGGCGGAATCTCATTGAGCAATCCGCGCGGAGCGTGCAGAAAATCGATGGTCCCAGGCAGAGCTGCGAGAGCCTCGAGGTACCCGTCACCGGCCCCCAACTGCACGATGTTCGTGGCGACGGCCTCGACCCGTGACGATGAACGGAATCCGTCGCCTGCCGGTTCCAGGTCATAGTCGACGTAAGCGGCGATGTCGTCGTTCCAGTCCGAGAACGCCGGGTGCGCACGCCAGAAGTCCGCATATGCCTCGCGCGTCGGAAACAGCTTGGTGAGGCGGTCTGCGGCCGGTCCGAGCAGAGCGAGCGCATCGCCGGTGTCCGGTGTGCCTGGCGTCGACGGGAGCGGAAGACCGCCATCGACCAGCACGACGTGTGCGACCCGGTCGGGATGCGCGGCGGCAAGGCGCACGGCGACGAAGCCTCCCATCGAGTGCCCGATGACGACGGCGCTATCCACTTCAAGCGCGTCAAGGACTCGAACCGCATCGTCGGCGTGATCGCGGATCCCCCACGGCGCAGGCAACGCGTTGCTGCGCCCCCGCCCGCGCAGATCGGGCGCGATCACGCGGGTTCCCTCGAGTCTGTCGGCGACCGCTCGCCACGCGAGGTGCGAGGCTGTGATGCCGTGCACGGCAAACACCGGCGTGCCTGGTGCCAGCGGATTCCACTCGCCTCCGACGAGTTCACC
The DNA here is from genome assembly GCA_035565115.1 of Microbacteriaceae bacterium. Classification (GTDB taxonomy): domain Bacteria; phylum Actinomycetota; class Actinomycetes; order Actinomycetales; family Microbacteriaceae; genus Rathayibacter_A. The sequence continues at coordinate 3,629 of DATMTC010000373.1, forward strand.
GCCTGCCACGGTCGCTTCGAACCGGCGGTACTGGCTCATCGCGCGCTCCACCCGCCATCCATCGAATAGCTGGCGCCTGTGACCATTCCAGCGTCATCGCTGGCCAGCCACAGTGCCAGGCTTGCGACCTGCTCCGGTTCGACGAGGCGTTTGATCGCCGTCTCTGTGAGCATGATCTGCGGCACGACCTCGTCTTCGCTGATGTGGTGGATGCGCGCCTGATCGGCGATCTGCTTCTCGACGAGCGGCGTGCGCACATACGACGGGCAAATGCAGTTGCTTGTGACCCCGTGCTCAGCCCCCTCAAGCGCTGTCACCTTCGACAGGCCCTCAAGCCCGTGCTTGGCGGCGACATACGCGGATTTGAATGCGGATGCGCGCAACCCATGAACGCTGGAGAGGTTGATGATGCGGCCGAAGCCCCGCTCGTACATGCCAGGCAGCGCCGCCCTGATCAGCAAGAACGGAGCTTCGAGCATCAGCCGGATCATGAATGAGAAACGCTCTGGATCGAAGTCCTCAATGGCGCTCACGTGTTGGATGCCCGCGTTGTTCACCAGGATGTCGCAGTCGAGCTCGATCGACGCAAGCGCAGCAGTGTCCGAGAGATCCACCTGCCACGTGTCTGCGCCGATCTCGGTCGCCACGGCATGTGCGGCCTCGGCGTCGAGGTCGGCGATCGTTACCGTGGCGCCCGCCGCTGCGAACGCTCTGGCGCACGCGGCGCCGATGCCGCTCGCTGCCCCGGTGACAACAACACTGCGGCCACTCAGATCGACCATGACGGCTCCTTCGCTTCCGGCATGCGCAACCTACGCTCGAGCGCGAGATACTGTCAATAGAAGTGTTGATAAGCGGCACACGATGCCGCGCAGGCTCGTCGCACCGGAACCCGTGCGATCAGCGCGAGACGAAGGAGTCCACCATGAACGATGTCGATGTCGTCATCCTGTCAGGTGCCCGCACACCGCAGGGCCGCGTGAACGGACAGTTCGCCGCCCTCACGGCTGTCGAACTGGGCACAGCGGCTATCCAGGCGGCGCTCGAGCGCGCAAAGGTGCTGCCTGAGCAGGTGGACGCGGTCTACATGGGGCAAGTGCTGCAGGCGGGAGCCGGCCAGAATCCGGCCAGGCAGAGCGCAATCGCTGCAGGCATCCCGTGGTCGGTGAACGCGATGACGCTGAACAAGGTGTGCCTTTCTGGACTGCAGGCCATCATCGATGCTGCGCGGCTCATCCGCCTCGGCGAAGCCGACGTTGTCGTGGCAGGCGGCCAGGAGTCGATGACGCGCGCCCCGCATCTGCTGCCCGGTTCTCGGGCTGGCTGGCCATACGGAAGCGTCACCATGCTCGATCACGCGGCATACGACGGGCTCACGGACGCGTTCGATGGGCTGTCGATGGGCGAATCGACCGAGAACGGAAACGCGCGAATCGGCATCAGCCGCCGCGAGCAAGACGAGGTTGCAGCCGCGTCACATCAGCGCGCAGCCGCTGCTGCTGCCGATGGTCTGTTCGACAATGAGATCGTTCCGGTTTCGGTCCCGCAGCGCAAGGGAGATCCGCTCGTCATCTCGACCGACGAGGGAGTTCGCGCGAACAGCACTGCAGACACGCTCGCCGGGTTGCGCGCGGCGTTCACCTCGGACGGCACGATCACGGCCGGCAACTCGTCTCCGCTGAGCGACGGAGCAAGCGCGGTCGTGGTGGCCAGCAAGGCGTGGGCGGATGCTCATGGCGTCGACTACCTTGCCGTGCTCGGGGCATCCGGGTCCGTCGCCGGCCCTGACAACTCGTTGCACTCTCAGCCATCGAACGCGATCAATGCTGCTCTCGAACGGGCGGGGCTGTCCGTTTCTGACCTCGACTTCGTCGAGATCAACGAGGCATTCGCCGCTGTCGCACTCGTGTCTGCGCGGGAGCTCGGAATCTCTCTTGACGACGTCAACATCCATGGGGGCGCGATCGCGCTCGGGCACCCGATCGGGGCATCCGGCGCTCGTCTGGCGCTGCACGCGGCACTCGAGTTGTCGCATCGAGGTTCCGGTCGCGCGGCTGTCGCCCTCTGCGGAGGCGGCGGCCAGGGCGACGCGCTCATCCTGACCCGCTGATCCTCCGACGAGAGGAAGGAGTCAGCCGAGCAGATTCACCGGCTTGACGATGTCGGCGTATGCGAGCAGCAGGCTCATCCCGCCGAGGACGATGATCACGACGAATGTGATCGGCATCAACTTGGCCATGTCGACGGGGCCGGGGTCACGCCGCTTGAACAGCTTGGCGAACGCCCGCCGGATCCACTCCCAGATCGCACCGATGATGTGGCCGCCGTCGAGCGGAAGCAGCGGGATCATGTTCATCACGAACAGGGCAACATTCAAGGATGCGAGCAGACTCAGCATCGTCTGCACCTTGCCGATGATCGGAATCGCATCACTGCTGGCGATATCACCGGCGAACCGACCGACACCGACCAGACCAACTGGGCTGTCCTGCGCGCGCTTCTCCGACCCGAATGCGGCGTTCCACACCGCCACCATGCGTTGCGGCAGGTCGATGACGATGTTCGCAACCGCCGCGATGTTCGCACCGAGCGCCGGCATGACCGCCGTGATCGGCTGATGCACGAGTTCGGTTCCTGGCGTGATGCCGACGACGCCGACCTCGCGCGTGATTGCTGAGCCCGACGCATCCTTCTTCGGTTTGCCCTGGGCGTCGTAGACATACTGCTTGCTCTTGACCGGGGTGACGTGAAGAGTGACCTGCTTGCCGTTTCGATCGACAACGAGTGGAACAGTCTGTCCTGGCACCGACTTGATCAGTTCGCTCACCTGATCCCAGTCGGTGATCTGTTTACCGTCTAACGACACCAGTTTGTCACCGGGGCGGATTCCAGCGGTTGCGGCCGGTGACGCGGGATCTGACGAGTCGCAGGTTTGGCGGGAACTTGTCGCGGGCAGCACGCACTCTGAGACCGCTGCGATCGTCGTATTGCTGCTCTGCACCCCGATGCCGGTGACGATGATTGCGATAAGCACGAACGCGATCACCAGGTTCATGAACGGTCCGGCGAACATGATGATGATCCGCTTCCACGGCGCGAGCCGATAGAAGGTGCGATCCTCCTCGCCGTCCGCGACGGTGTCTGCACTGGCCGTTCGGGCATCCTGCACGACCTGGTTATAGAAGCCCGTGCTGGCATTCCTGCCGTGCTCCCCCGGATGCTTCGGCGGGAACATGCCGATCATCGAGATGTAACCGCCGAGCGGCAATGCCTTCACACCGTATTCGGTCTCGCCGCGCCTGAACGAGAACAGTGTCTTGCCAAAACCGATCATGTACTGGGTCACCTTGACCCCGAACAGCTTGGCGAAGCTCAGGTGCCCGAGTTCGTGCAGGCCGATGGACACGCCGAGACCGATCACGAAGATCACGACGCCGAGCACGAAGAGAAGTACGGCTTCCACGAAGGCAAGGTTAGTGGCCCTCCACTGCGAAGACGCCCAGAATTGGGGCTGCGCACGGAGCCGAGGGCACATCCGCGCTATTCTCCCAACAAACTCATAGGCGGCGTCGGTAACGTTCCCGCTGCGACATCCGCGCGCGCTCACTGCAACACGCATAACTCGTTCGCCAAACACAGATGAGGACACCCGTGGGAACTGGCAGAGGCAACAACGGCCCCACCAAGAAGGAACGCCAGGAGATGGCACGCGAGCATGCTCGCATCGCACGGGAAGAAGCGCGGATCAAGGCGCGTCGACGCAAGTGGTACACGCAGGGGTCGATCGGACTGGTGATTCTCGTCGGCCTCGCCATCGCAGGCTTCGTCGTCGTGAACGCGGTGCAGCCGGCAGGCCCCGGCCCGAAGAACATGGCGAGCGACGGCATTGTGCTCACCAGCACGACGCAGGTTGACACAACGCCCGCGCTGAAGGCGGGAGCGAACCCGGTTCCGACGAAGCAGACCAACAAGGCGGGCGTCGCGCACATCGTCGAGTACATCGACTACCAGTGCCCGTACTGCAACCAGTTCGAAACGACAAACGCCGATCAGTTGGGCACCTGGCTCGATGGCGGATTTGCGACGTTAGAGATCCATCCGATCGCGCTGCTAGATTCGTCGTCGAGCGGCACCAAGTACTCGACCAGGTCGGCGAACGCTGCCGCCTGTGTTGCGAACTACAAGCCGAGCGCGTTCTTCGCCATGAACACGGCACTGTTCGCAGACCAGCCGAAAGAGGGCGGAACCGGGCTGACCAACGCGAAGATCCTGTCGATCTTGAAGAAGGCTGGCGCAGGTGGTGCTGACATCGAGAAGTGCGTGAACGATCAGAAGTTCTCCGCCTTCGTCGCCGCCTCCACCAAGCGGGCACTCACCAAGCCGTTGCCGAACTCCACGCTCGACAAGGTGACAGGCACCCCGACCGTGATCGTCAACGGAACCCAATACACGGGCTCTCTGACCGATGCGAAGGCGTTCGCAACCTTCGTTCAGGGACTGATGACCGGCGGTGACAGCACCTCCACCCCGACCCCGACCCCGACGCCGACGCCGACCGCAACTCCGAGTAACTGATTGATACTTTTTCGGGCGATTGATAGCACCGCGGTGCTATCAATCGCCCGAAAAAGTATCAATCAGTTACTCGGAGTTGCGGTCGGCGTCGGCGTCGGGGTCGGGGTCGGGGTGGAGGTGCTGTCACCGCCGGTCATCAGTCCCTGAACGAAGGTTGCGAACGCCTTCGCATCGGTCAGAGAGCCCGTGTATTGGGTTCCGTTGACGATCACGGTCGGGGTGCCTGTCACCTTGTCGAGCGTGGAGTTCGGCAACGGCTTGGTGAGTGCCCGCTTGGTGGAGGCGGCGACGAAGGCGGAGAACTTCTGATCGTTCACGCACTTCTCGATGTCAGCACCACCTGCGCCAGCCTTCTTCAAGATCGACAGGATCTTCGCGTTGGTCAGCCCGGTTCCGCCCTCTTTCGGCTGGTCTGCGAACAGTGCCGTGTTCATGGCGAAGAACGCGCTCGGCTTGTAGTTCGCAACACAGGCGGCAGCGTTCGCCGACCTGGTCGAGTACTTGGTGCCGCTCGACGACGAATCTAGCAGCGCGATCGGATGGATCTCTAACGTCGCAAATCCGCCATCGAGCCAGGTGCCCAACTGATCGGCGTTTGTCGTTTCGAACTGGTTGCAGTACGGGCACTGGTAGTCGATGTACTCGACGATGTGCGCGACGCCCGCCTTGTTGGTCTGCTTCGTCGGAACCGGGTTCGCTCCCGCCTTCAGCGCGGGCGTTGTGTCAACCTGCGTCGTGCTGGTGAGCACAATGCCGTCGCTCGCCATGTTCTTCGGGCCGGGGCCTGCCGGCTGCACCGCGTTCACGACGACGAAGCCTGCGATGGCGAGGCCGACGAGAATCACCAGTCCGATCGACCCCTGCGTGTACCACTTGCGTCGACGCGCCTTGATCCGCGCTTCTTCCCGTGCGATGCGAGCATGCTCGCGTGCCATCTCCTGGCGTTCCTTCTTGGTGGGGCCGTTGTTGCCTCTGCCAGTTCCCACGGGTGTCCTCATCTGTGTTTGGCGAACGAGTTATGCGTGTTGCAGTGAGCGCGCGCGGATGTCGCAGCGGGAACGTTACCGACGCCGCCTATGAGTTTGTTGGGAGAATAGCGCGGATGTGCCCTCGGCTCCGTGCGCAGCCCCAATTCTGGGCGTCTTCGCAGTGGAGGGCCACTAACCTTGCCTTCGTGGAAGCCGTACTTCTCTTCGTGCTCGGCGTCGTGATCTTCGTGATCGGTCTCGGCGTGTCCATCGGCCTGCACGAACTCGGGCACCTGAGCTTCGCCAAGCTGTTCGGGGTCAAGGTGACCCAGTACATGATCGGTTTTGGCAAGACACTGTTCTCGTTCAGGCGCGGCGAGACCGAATACGGTGTGAAGGCATTGCCGCTCGGCGGTTACATCTCGATGATCGGCATGTTCCCGCCGAAGCATCCGGGGGAGCACGGCAGGAATGCCAGCACGGGCTTCTATAACCAGGTCGTGCAGGATGCCCGAACGGCCAGTGCAGACACCGTCGCGGACGGCGAGGAGGATCGCACCTTCTATCGGCTCGCGCCGTGGAAGCGGATCATCATCATGTTCGCCGGACCGTTCATGAACCTGGTGATCGCGTTCGTGCTTATCGCAATCATCGTCACCGGCATCGGGGTGCAGAGCAGCAATACGACGATCGCAGCGGTCTCAGAGTGCGTGCTGCCCGCGACAAGTTCCCGCCAAACCTGCGACTCGTCAGATCCCGCGTCACCGGCCGCAACCGCTGGAATCCGCCCCGGTGACAAACTGGTGTCGTTAGACGGTAAACAGATCACCGACTGGGATCAGGTGAGCGAACTGATCAAGTCGGTGCCAGGACAGACTGTTCCACTCGTTGTCGATCGAAACGGCAAGCAGGTCACTCTTCACGTCACCCCGGTCAAGAGCAAGCAGTATGTCTACGACGCCCAGGGCAAACCGAAGAAGGATGCGTCGGGCTCAGCAATCACGCGCGAGGTCGGCGTCGTCGGCATCACGCCAGGAACCGAACTCGTGCATCAGCCGATCACGGCGGTCATGCCGGCGCTCGGTGCGAACATCGCGGCGGTTGCGAACATCGTCATCGACCTGCCGCAACGCATGGTGGCGGTGTGGAACGCCGCATTCGGGTCGGAGAAGCGCGCGCAGGACAGCCCAGTTGGTCTGGTCGGTGTCGGTCGGTTCGCCGGTGATATCGCCAGCAGTGATGCGATTCCGATCATCGGCAAGGTGCAGACGATGCTGAGTCTGCTCGCATCCTTGAATGTTGCCCTGTTCGTGATGAACATGATCCCGCTGCTTCCGCTCGACGGCGGCCACATCATCGGTGCGATCTGGGAGTGGATCCGGCGGGCGTTCGCCAAGCTGTTCAAGCGGCGTGACCCCGGCCCCGTCGACATGGCCAAGTTGATGCCGATCACATTCGTCGTGATCATCGTCCTCGGCGGGATGAGCCTGCTGCTCGCATACGCCGACATCGTCAAGCCGGTGAATCTGCTCGGCTGACTCCTTCCTCTCGTCGGAGGATCAGCGGGTCAGGATGAGCGCGTCGCCCTGGCCGCCGCCTCCGCAGAGGGCGACAGCCGCGCGACCGGAACCTCGATGCGACAACTCGAGTGCCGCGTGCAGCGCCAGACGAGCGCCGGATGCCCCGATCGGGTGCCCGAGCGCGATCGCGCCCCCATGGATGTTGACGTCGTCAAGAGAGATTCCGAGCTCCCGCGCAGACACGAGTGCGACAGCGGCGAATGCCTCGTTGATCTCGACGAAGTCGAGGTCAGAAACGGACAGCCCCGCCCGTTCGAGAGCAGCATTGATCGCGTTCGATGGCTGAGAGTGCAACGAGTTGTCAGGGCCGGCGACGGACCCGGATGCCCCGAGCACGGCAAGGTAGTCGACGCCATGAGCATCCGCCCACGCCTTGCTGGCCACCACGACCGCGCTTGCTCCGTCGCTCAGCGGAGACGAGTTGCCGGCCGTGATCGTGCCGTCCGAGGTGAACGCCGCGCGCAACCCGGCGAGCGTGTCTGCAGTGCTGTTCGCGCGAACTCCCTCGTCGGTCGAGATGACGAGCGGATCTCCCTTGCGCTGCGGGACCGAAACCGGAACGATCTCATTGTCGAACAGACCATCGGCAGCAGCAGCGGCTGCGCGCTGATGTGACGCGGCTGCAACCTCGTCTTGCTCGCGGCGGCTGATGCCGATTCGCGCGTTTCCGTTCTCGGTCGATTCGCCCATCGACAGCCCATCGAACGCGTCCGTGAGCCCGTCGTATGCCGCGTGATCGAGCATGGTGACGCTTCCGTATGGCCAGCCAGCCCGAGAACCGGGCAGCAGATGCGGGGCGCGCGTCATCGACTCCTGGCCGCCTGCCACGACAACGTCGGCTTCGCCGAGGCGGATGAGCCGCGCAGCATCGATGATGGCCTGCAGTCCAGAAAGGCACACCTTGTTCAGCGTCATCGCGTTCACCGACCACGGGATGCCTGCAGCGATTGCGCTCTGCCTGGCCGGATTCTGGCCGGCTCCCGCCTGCAGCACTTGCCCCATGTAGACCGCGTCCACCTGCTCAGGCAGCACCTTTGCGCGCTCGAGCGCCGCCTGGATAGCCGCTGTGCCCAGTTCGACAGCCGTGAGGGCGGCGAACTGTCCGTTCACGCGGCCCTGCGGTGTGCGGGCACCTGACAGGATGACGACATCGACATCGTTCATGGTGGACTCCTTCGTCTCGCGCTGATCGCACGGGTTCCGGTGCGACGAGCCTGCGCGGCATCGTGTGCCGCTTATCAACACTTCTATTGACAGTATCTCGCGCTCGAGCGTAGGTTGCGCATGCCGGAAGCGAAGGAGCCGTCATGGTCGATCTGAGTGGCCGCAGTGTTGTTGTCACCGGGGCAGCGAGCGGCATCGGCGCCGCGTGCGCCAGAGCGTTCGCAGCGGCGGGCGCCACGGTAACGATCGCCGACCTCGACGCCGAGGCCGCACATGCCGTGGCGACCGAGATCGGCGCAGACACGTGGCAGGTGGATCTCTCGGACACTGCTGCGCTTGCGTCGATCGAGCTCGACTGCGACATCCTGGTGAACAACGCGGGCATCCAACACGTGAGCGCCATTGAGGACTTCGATCCAGAGCGTTTCTCATTCATGATCCGGCTGATGCTCGAAGCTCCGTTCTTGCTGATCAGGGCGGCGCTGCCTGGCATGTACGAGCGGGGCTTCGGCCGCATCATCAACCTCTCCAGCGTTCATGGGTTGCGCGCATCCGCATTCAAATCCGCGTATGTCGCCGCCAAGCACGGGCTTGAGGGCCTGTCGAAGGTGACAGCGCTTGAGGGGGCTGAGCACGGGGTCACAAGCAACTGCATTTGCCCGTCGTATGTGCGCACGCCGCTCGTCGAGAAGCAGATCGCCGATCAGGCGCGCATCCACCACATCAGCGAAGACGAGGTCGTGCCGCAGATCATGCTCACAGAGACGGCGATCAAACGCCTCGTCGAACCGGAGCAGGTCGCAAGCCTGGCACTGTGGCTGGCCAGCGATGACGCTGGAATGGTCACAGGCGCCAGCTATTCGATGGATGGCGGGTGGAGCGCGCGATGAGCCAGTACCGCCGGTTCGAAGCGACCGTGGCAGGCGGTGAACTCGTCGGAGGCGAGTGGAATCCGCTGGCACCAGGCACGCCGGTGTTTGCCGTGCACGGCATCACAGCCTCGCACCTCGCGTGGCGAGCGGTCGCCGACAGACTCGAGGGAACCCGCGTGATCGCGCCCGATCTGCGCGGGCGGGGGCGCAGCAACGCGTTGCCTGCGCCGTGGGGGATCCGCGATCACGCCGACGATGCGGTTCGAGTCCTTGACGCGCTTGAAGTGGATAGCGCCGTCGTCATCGGGCACTCGATGGGAGGCTTCGTCGCCGTGCGCCTTGCCGCCGCGCATCCCGACCGGGTCGCACACGTCGTGCTGGTCGATGGCGGTCTTCCGCTCCCGTCGACGCCAGGCACACCGGACACCGGCGATGCGCTCGCTCTGCTCGGACCGGCCGCAGACCGCCTCACCAAGCTGTTTCCGACGCGCGAGGCATATGCGGACTTCTGGCGTGCGCACCCGGCGTTCTCGGACTGGAACGACGACATCGCCGCTTACGTCGACTATGACCTGGAACCGGCAGGCGACGGATTCCGTTCATCGTCACGGGTCGAGGCCGTCGCCACGAACATCGTGCAGTTGGGGGCCGGTGACGGGTACCTCGAGGCTCTCGCAGCTCTGCCTGGGACCATCGATTTTCTGCACGCTCCGCGCGGATTGCTCAATGAGATTCCGCCGCTGTATCCAGCAGATCGCATGGCAGAACACACCACGACATTTCCGGCGTTGCGCATCCACGAGATCGACGACGTCAATCACTACACCATTCTGATGTCGGAGCACGGTGCCGCACAGGTCGTAAGAGTGCTACGCGAATTCGAAGGAGTCAACTCATGAGCGACACCTCAACCGATTCGAACGGACGCAATAGTCGGCTGATGGATGGAATCACCGCATCCGTGCTCTCGACGCCGCGGTTGCGCGCGAACGTTCTCGAACGACGCGTCGACACCGCCGGTGCAACGGTTGTGTTCGTGCACGGCAATGTGTCGTCGAGTCTGTTCTTTCAACCGAGCATGCTCGCCCTGCCATCGGACATCCGAGCCGTTGCGGTCGATCTGCGCGGTTTCGGTGAGAGCCAGACGCTGCCGGTGGATGCGACACGCGGCCTGCGAGACTACGCCGATGACGTGTGGAGCGTCGTCGACGCGCTCGGCATCGCATCCGTTCACCTGGTCGGCTGGAGCATGGGCGCAGGCGTCGTCATGCAGCAGTTGCTCGACCGGGCTGACGATGTTGCGAGCCTTACCCTGATCTCGCCGGTGTCACCGTACGGATTCGGCGGCACGACAGGTGCCGATGGCCGCGTGCTGACGCCCGACAACGCCGGCACGGGTGCAGGCGGTGCAAACCCCGATTTCGTGCAGCGCATCCAGGATGGCGACAGGACAGCGGATGCGCCGACCTCGCCGCGTGCAGTGTTCCGCTCGTCGTATGTGGCTGCTGGATACAGTTCCGAATTGGAGGATCTGTGGGTCGAGTCGATGCTGTCGACTGCCATCGGGAGCGGCAATTATCCTGGCGACAGCGTTCCATCGGAGAGCTGGCCCGGATTCGCGCCTGGCGAGCATGGTGTGCTCAACACCATGGCACCGAAGTATCTGAATCTGACCGGCATCGTCGACCTCGCCGACAAGCCGCCCATACTGTGGGTGCGCGGGGAACAGGATGCGATCGTCGGTGACGAGTCGTACTTCGACCTCAACATGCTCGGCAAGGTCGGTGTGATCCCCGGCTGGCCGGGCGAGGATGTCGCACCGCCGCAGCCGATGGTGACGCAGACGCGTCATGTGCTCGAACGCTACCGTGCCGCAGGAGGACGCTACCGCGAACTGGCAATCGCGGACTGCGCTCATTCGCCGCACCTTGAACATCAGGATCTGTTCGTTTCGGCCCTTGTCGACCAGGTTGGAAAGGCGACGCCCAGACAGGCGACCTAGACTGAATCCGTGGCAGCAATCAATCTGGGGATGCCGAAAGTGCCTGAGGTACTCGCTCCCCGCAGAAAGTCCCGTCAGATCAAGGTTGGCAAGGTACTCGTCGGTGGCGATGCGCCGGTGAGCGTGCAATCGATGACGACGACGCCAACACCGAACATCAACGCCACGCTGCAGCAGATCGCTGAGCTGACGGCATCCGGATGCGACATCGTGCGTGTAGCGGTGCCGAGCCGTGACGACGCTGAGGCTCTTCCCATCATCGCGAAGAAGAGCCAAATTCCGGTGATCGCCGACATCCACTTTCAGCCGAACTATGTGTTCGCCGCGATCGATGCCGGATGTGCAGGCGTGCGCGTGAACCCGGGCAACATTCGCAAGTTCGACGACCAGGTTGGCAAGATCGCTGCCGCGGCCAAGGCTGCAGGCGTCTCCATCCGCATCGGCGTCAATGCCGGCTCGCTTGAGCCGAGCCTGCTGCAGAAATACGGCAAGGCGACGGCGGAGGCTTTGGTCGAGAGCGCGGTCTGGGAAGCCAGCCTGTTCGAGGAACACGACTTTCACGACTTCAAGATCTCTGTGAAGCACAATGACCCGATCGTGATGGTCAAGGCGTATCGGCAACTTGCCGAACGTGGTGACTGGCCGTTGCACCTCGGCGTCACAGAGGCGGGACCGGTGTTCCAGGGAACGATCAAGTCAGCGACGGCGTTCGGCATCCTCTTGTCAGAGGGCATTGGCGACACCATTCGCGTATCGCTGAGCGCGCCGCCGGTCGAAGAGGTCAAGGTCGGGCTGCAGATCTTGCAGTCACTCAACCTGCGCGAACGCAAGCTCGAGATCGTGTCATGCCCCAGCTGTGGTCGGGCCCAGGTCGACGTCTATTCGCTTGCGGACTCGGTTACCGAGGGACTTCAGGGCATGAGCGTTCCGCTGCGGGTCGCCGTGATGGGCTGCGTCGTGAACGGCCCAGGTGAAGCACGCGAAGCTGACCTCGGCGTTGCCTCTGGCAATGGCAAGGGGCAGATCTTCGTCAAAGGCGAGGTGATCAAGACGGTTCCGGAGTCGGAGATCGTCGCAACGCTGATCGCAGAGGCCAACCGGCTTGCCGCAGAGATGCCTGCCAGTGAGACCGGCAGTCCTCGGGTCGTCACGGCTTAGCCGGTCGTCCGCACGAACCGTTGTTCGCTACACCAACGCGGCTACACCAACGTGAAGGTCATCGAACCGGTCGCGATGTCGACGGCGTGAAGCTTCGCGCGCACCGTTGACCCTGGCGCAAGACCAGGTGGCGCGGGACAACTGGCCGTGACGAACGGGTCGCGCAGCTGAATGCGCGCAGAATCGCCTCTGATGGCGATGACCGTTGCCGAGAACACCTCGCCGACGCGCCCGCTCAGCAGTGCGGCCTCGACGCGGTCGAGTGACGCGGCATTCAACTCGGACGACAGTCGTGAAGACGCATCCATGATCGAGGGCAATCCGGCGAGAGACTCGCGCGCCCAGCCAGGGACATCCTGCTCGTTGCTCAGCGCCTCGCAGATCACCAGGCTCCACCTGTCGACCAGGCGTCGCAGGGGAGCGGTCGTGTGAGCGTATGGCGCGGCGACAGCGGATTGCATCAGCTCGCCAGGGCGCGCGCCGTCGAACACGGTGTAGCCCGCTCCGCGGAACAGAGCGGT
>DATMTC010000374.1:0-4060 GCA_035565115.1 Microbacteriaceae bacterium
GCGCTCGAACGCGGACTGATCGAGCGAGCAGGAGCCGAGCTTGGCGGAAAGCTGCGCGCCGGCCGCAGCCGTAATGATCAGATCGCGACGCTTGTGCGGATGTATTTGCGTGACCACTCCCGCGTGATCGCGGACCTTCTGGTCAACCTTGTCGACGCGATCGCTGCGCAGGCCGAGACGCAGCATGGTGCCATCCTGCCGGGTCGCACCCACCTGCAGCACGCCCAGCCTGTGCTTTTGTCTCACCATCTGCTCGCACACTGCTGGCCGCTCGTCCGCGATCTGGAGCGGATCGCAGACTGGGATGCGCGCGCGAACGTCTCGCCATACGGTTCCGGTGCGTTGGCCGGGAGCACGCTTGGGCTGGATGCGGCCGCTGTCGCCCACGACCTCGGGTTCGCTTCGAGCAGCGAGAACTCCATCGACGGCACAGCGGCGCGGGATGTCGTTGCCGAGTTCGCATTCATCGCGGCGCAGATCGGGGTAGACCTCTCCAGGTTCGCCGAGGAGATCATCCTGTGGAACACGCGGGAGTTCGGGTTTGTCACTCTGGACGACGGATACTCGACCGGGTCGTCGATCATGCCGCAGAAGAAGAATCCGGACATCGCCGAACTTGCGCGAGGCAAGTCAGGCAGGCTGATCGGCAACCTGAGCGGACTGCTTGCAACCCTGAAGGGTCTGCCACTGGCATACAACCGTGACCTGCAGGAAGACAAGGAGCCCGTGTTCGATTCGGTGTCGACGCTGGAAATTCTGCTGCCTGCGTTCATCGGCATGGTTGCAACCATGCGATTCAACACGGAGCGGATGGCGCAGTCGGCTCCTGCCGGATTTTCTCTGGCAACCGACGTCGCAGAATGGCTGGTCAAGAAGCACGTTCCGTTCCGCGACGCGCACGAGATCACCGGGGCGCTCGTGCAATTCGCGGAAGAGCGTGACATCGAACTGCAAGACGTCGACGACGAATCGCTCGCAGCGATCTCGGAACATCTGACGCCTGATGTGCGCAACGTGTTGAGCGTCGAAGGATCTGTTGCAAGCCGTGACGGGGTCGGAGGCACGGCGCCCGAGCGGGTGGAGGAACAGCGGGCAGCGCTCACCGAGCGGGTTCGCGTGCTCGCAGCGGCACTCGACAGGCAATGACCGGTTTTACCTTTGACCGCGCATTCTTCCAAGCGACTGCGGTGGAGATCGCACCGGCCATTCTCGGCGCTACGCTGACCCACGAAACCGACGAGGGATCCGTGACACTGCGCATCACCGAGGTGGAGGCGTACCTCGGAGACGGAACCGACCCGGGTTCGCACGCATTTCGTGGCAAGACTGCAAGAAATGCGGTGATGTTCGGCGAGCCGGGGCATCTGTACGCGTACTTCACCTACGGCATGCACGTGTGCGGCAATATCGTCTGCTCGCCAGTCGGAAGCGCTTCAGGAATCCTGCTGCGCGGCGCCGAGGTCGTCGACGGCATCGAGCTGGCCAGAGCGCGTCGCGGTCCGACGGTGCGCGACCGTGATCTGGCGCGCGGACCTGCTCGCATGACGATTGCGGCAGGCATCCGGCTGGCGGACAACGGCGCCGACCTGCTGTCTGGTCCGTTCTCGCTCGAACCCCCGACGACGCAGGTGGTGGCGAACTCAGGCCCTCGAACCGGAGTCAGCGGCGCAGGCGGTTCGATCGACTACTCGTGGCGGTTCTGGATCAGTGGCGACCCGACGGTGTCACCGTACAAGCGGCATCCGCGAGCGCACGCCTGAATTCGGCCGAGCCGCTGGCCACACCCCTGGCCACATCCCTAGCCGAGGGCCAGCCGGAACACCGCACCGCACGCGCACGCCCATACCAGGCTCACGAGCGTGCCGATGATGAACCGCTCGCGTGCTTCTGCCGCATCGAGCTCTGTGAACCGTCCGACGCCTTTGATAGCGACGAGCACAGCGATCGCCTCCGGAAAGCCCGCCATGATCGAAGCTGTCGTTGCGAAGCGCTCGAACACGCCGATCGTGGTTCCGCCTCGAAGCACCTCGTGAACCTGATGGGGGGAGGCCGGTAACTGTTCTCGCTTGTCTTCGATCAGGATGCCACCGTGCGCACCGTCGGCGACGCTGCCGCGGGATGCCATTGCTAAGACGAACAGCACGACAGGCCCGCCACCTGCGACAGAGACGGCAAGTGCTGCAACGCCGATCAGTGCTGACACGAGTGCTGTGGTCGGCGGGTGGGGGATTGCCACGAGCAGAACCGCGACGGCGAGCGCGGCCGCCGAGGTGATCACGAACGCACGTCCTGGTATGCGCAGTGCGATCACCGCGGCGCACAGGCTCACGATGATGGCGATCAACACGAAGGACCAGAAGACCATCGGGCCGATCCCGCTCAGCAGGTGGAGGTATGGATTCATGCGTGCCCATCCGTTTCGGTCGCAAGCTGGTCGAGGTCGTGCAACAGTTTAGTGAGCGCGGGTATGGCCGCCAGCTCTTGCTTGATATTGGCGGCGTGTGCTCGTGAACTGGCGGCAGGTGCTGAGATCGACAGCCTAGCTGCCGCGTCTTGCTGGGTGAGTCCGGATGCCAGCAGGTCGAACAGCTCCCAGCCAGGCCCGGTTCGCCTGTCCCGGATCACCAGGAGCAGGTCGATGAGCGATTCAGCGTTCTCGGCCGCTGTGCTCAGCGAGTCTGCATCCTGTGCAGCGTCCGGCGCGTTCGCTCGTTGTGCCTGATCGGTGTGCCCACCGGCCGGCACGTCGACGGCGAAGCGGGTCTGCCGCCGTTTTGCGCGGAGCACGGCATCACGCGCTGAGAAAAACGCGGGCCCGCTTGCTTCGCGAGTGGCCTCTGGCAACGGACCGCGCACAGCCCCACATCCGAGCCCGACACTCCACTGCCCTGTCCTCGTCAAGTCGAGCACGAGGTCGAGTGCGGTGGCCGGCTCGACGGTGAGCATTTGGATCTCGTCTCCTGCGTTGCGGTCGGCGGGAAGGGCGAGAGCGTGTCCGTAGCGTTTGTTGATGCTGTCGCGCGTTGCGCCCGCGGCATCATCGCGCCCGCGGCTGTCAATCTGGTCTGCTGTGACGACGAACACGGCGGCTCCTCATGCCCGGTCAATTTGGCCTGTGGGCTTAATCGACATCATATTAGGTTTGCACCCTTAATCAAGGTCTATTTAAGCAACGCGACCTAATTGCCCAACGCGGGTGCGCTGATACTGTGGAATCCGTGTCAGACCCGGCGACCCTCACTCAGCAGAGCAACGATTCTTCCTTCGACGATATCTGGGATGAGATCGTCTGGCGTGGCCTCGTGCATGTCTCGACGGATGCCGCAGCGCTGAAGCAATTGCTGGCAGGCCCGCCGATCACCTACTACTGCGGATTCGATCCGACCGCGCCCAGCTTGCATCTCGGCAACCTTGTGCAATTGCTGCTGATGCGGCGGCTTCAACTGGCCGGCCACAAACCTCTCGGACTGGTCGGGGGATCGACCGGGCTGATCGGCGATCCGAAACCGACATCGGAACGCACGCTCAATGAAGAGTCAGTCGTGGCCGAATGGGTTCGTTACCTGCAGGCCCAGGTGGCGAAGTTCCTCAGCTTCGACGGTGACAACGCTGCCAGGCTGGTGAACAACCTGGACTGGACCGCGCCGATGAGCGCGATCGAGTTCTTACGCGACATCGGCAAGCATTACCGAGTCGGCACCATGCTCAAGAAGGATGCTGTGAGCGCCAGGCTCAACTCCGACGACGGCATCAGCTACACCGAGTTCAGCTACCAGATCTTGCAGGGACTGGACTTCAGGCGGCTGCATCTGGACTACGGGTGCATTCTGCAGACCGGCGGGTCGGATCAATGGGGCAATCTCACCAGTGGGGTCGACCTGGTCAAGCGCGCAGAGGGCGTAACGGTGCATGCGATCGGCACGCCGCTTGTCACGAACTCGGACGGCCGCAAGTTCGGCAAGAGCGAGGGAAACGCCGTTTGGCTTGACCCTGCATTGACGAGCCCATACGCGATGTACCAGTTCTGGCTCAACACAGACGACGCCGACGTTGTCGATCG
>DATMTC010000375.1:0-2152 GCA_035565115.1 Microbacteriaceae bacterium
CACCCCCGGTCGCTGAGCCCGTCGAAGCGACCATCGCATACTCTTAAGGACCACAATGACTTCCAAACCTCGCCTGTACTCGGGCATCCAACCGTCATCCGAATCGCTCCACCTGGGCAATTACGTGGGAGCGCTCCTGCAGTGGAAGCAGCTGCAGCAAGACCACGAGGCGTTCTTCTGCGTCGTCGACCTGCACGCGATCACGGTGCCGCAAGATCCGAAAGAGCTTGCGCAGCAAACCAGACGCACCGCCGCCCAGTACATCGCTGCCGGCATCGACCCTTCGGCATCCACTCTGTATGTGCAGTCGCATGTGCCTGCACACGCCGAACTCGCCTGGGTGCTGAACACGATCACCGGTTTCGGCGAGGCCAGCCGCATGACCCAGTTCAAGGACAAGTCGGCCCGCTACGGCGCCGAGGGCACGACGGTCGGTCTGTTCGCGTACCCGACTCTGATGGCGGCAGACATCCTGCTCTATGACACCGAGATCGTGCCGGTCGGTGAAGATCAGCGCCAGCACGTCGAATTGACGCGCGACCTCGCCGAGCGGTTCAACGCGCGGTTCGGCGACACGTTCGTCATTCCCGAGGCCGTCATCCAGAAGCAGACAGCGCGCATCTACGATCTGCAGGAGCCGACATCGAAAATGTCGAAGTCGGCCGACTCTGGCGCCGGCATCATCTGGCTGCTCGACGAGCCGAGTGTGACGCGCAAGAAGATCATGCGCGCTGTCACCGACACCGACGGCGAGGTGCGCTTCGATCGCGAGAGCAAGCCGGGCGTCGCCAACCTGTTGTCGATCTTCTCGGCGTTCACCGGCCGCGGGATCGACGAGCTGGAGTCCGAGTATGCCGGCGCGGGATACGGCGCATTCAAGAAAGACATTGCGGATGCCGTCGTGTCAGTGTTCGAGCCGGTGCGCGCACGCGCGCTCGAGTTGCTCGATGACCCTGCGGAGCTCGACCGATTGCTCGGCGCGAATGCTGCGCGCGCCTCTGAGGTCGCGGAGAAGACGCTGGCCACGGCATACGATCGCGTCGGCCTGCTGCGCAGGGCATAGCCGTGCAACCGGTCGTGCTGCGGTCGGAGCGGCTCGTGCTGTCCGCCCCGACGATGGACGATGTCGACGCGATCACGCAGGCCTGTCAAGACCCCGAGGTGCAGGCGTGGACGACGGTGCCATCGCCGTACACGCGGGCGGATGCCGAGGAGTACATTCGCGACAAGGTGGCCGCCGGCTGGGCTGACGGGTCCGCATGCACATGGGCGATTCGGCTGGGCGAGCATGCACCTGTGGTCGGCATGGTCAACTGCTTCGGCATCGCGGACGGTGGCGCCGAGATCGGCTTCTGGGTCGCTGCGGAGGTGCGCGGCCGCGGCGTTGTCAGTGAAGCCGTCAACCTGGTGTGCGATTTCGGTTTCGCGCCAGACGGACTGGGGCTTCAACGCATCCAGTGGCATGCGAAGACGGGGAACGTGGCCTCAGCTGCCGTCGCCAGGCGAGCCGGGTTTCAGTTCGAGGGAACCGCCAGGCTCGGCGGGGCGCAGCGCGGCGTGCGATTCGACAGCTGGAGTGCCGCACTGCTTGCCACAGACGAGCGACGTCCGACGGTTGGGTGGCCCGACGAGACATTCGCGCGAGATGCGCGCGCTGGTTCGGACGCTTCGGGTGCGTCGGATGCGTCGAGTGCGTCGGGCGCGTCGGGACCGCAGGGGGCGTGACCGGCGACCTGGGCGCAGCGCAGGCGCCATCCGCAATTTCCGTTGTGTTGTTCGACCTCGATGACACGCTTTTCGCCCACCGCAAGGCCGTCGACGGCGGCATCGTGGACTACGTGCGCATGCTCGGCGCGCCGTATCAGCTGGCGGATGCCGCCGGCGAAGTGGCTGCGTGGCACGAGCTCGAGGAGCGGCATTACCACTCGTATCTCGGTGGGCAGCTGGACTACGAGGGTCAGCGCCGGGCACGGGCGATCGACTTTGCTGCGCGGCACGGCGTCGCTCTGGATGAAGCGGCGGCTAGCACGTGGTTTGCCAGCTATTTCGAGCACTATGTCGAAAACTGGGTGCTGCACGATGACGCGCTGCCGTGCCTCGACGAGCTTCGCTCGGCAGGGCTGCGCCTCGGCCTGATCACCAACGGTGACGA
>DATMTC010000376.1:0-6105 GCA_035565115.1 Microbacteriaceae bacterium
GGCGCCGACATTCCGATCTCCCTGGCCAGGTCCGCGATGCTCACGCGTGCGTTGTCGGCGAGCGCGCTCAGGATGCGCAGATCGATCGTGTCGATGTCACCATTTTCGTATCGAAGCTGTTTCATCTGGATCACCTTCAAATGCGCATACGATGGGCGTAAAGCATGTCTTGCTGCCCATCCAATTCCGGATTGATCCCTTCTAATCTACAACGGTGGTCAAGAAGCAGATCGTGTCACCGCAACGACATGAGCCGCGCCTGTCGGCCGTGGCTGCGACGGCACCGCCTCAGCTGTGGTTCGCCTTCAGTTCGGTGTTCCACTACCTTGGCCCGTCGTTCGCGGTGTTACTGTTCCCATCCATCGGCGTGCTCGGCGTCGCCTGGTTGCGGATCGCATCTGCCGCGATCGTCTTCGCGCCGTGGACCAAACCATGGCGCACGTTTACGCGCGCTGACGCTCGAACCCGTTGGCTGCTGGTCGCACTCGGGGTGTGTCTGGCACTGATGAACGTCTCGTTCTATCAGGCGCTCGCACGCCTGCCCATGAGCCTGGTTGCCACGATGGAGTTCGTCGGCACGATCTGCGTCGCGCTCGCCGGCATGCGAACAATGCGCAACGTTGCGGCGGCCTGTCTGGCCATCGCCGGGGTTGCAGTCATGACGAATCTGCAGTGGGCCAGCGATCCGGTCGGCCTCTTCTGGTCTGTGCTCAACAGCGTGTTCTTCGTCGCCTATATCGTGCTGGGACACGCGATCGCGGGCAGCGGGGCGAGCCGCGGTGTCGAGCGGCTCGGAGCAGCCATGGCTATCGCGTTCGTGGTGATCATGCCGATCGGAATCGGACAGGCGGCGGCTGTGTTCAGCGCGCCGATTCTGATCGCGGCCGGAATCGCTGTCGGCGTGTGTTCATCCGTGATTCCGTATGTCTGTGATCAACTGGCGATGTCGCGGCTGTCCCGCCGAAGCTTTGCCCTGCTACTTGCCATGCTGCCTTCGACGGCGACGTTGATCGGACTGATCGTGCTCCGGCAAGTGCCGACCTGGCACGACCTGGTCGGTCTCGGGTTGGTGACGGCTGGCATCCTGCTGCATCGGGCGGTCGAGCGACCAGACACACCGCCAGTTAGCTCGCCCACGCCTCCGCCAGGGTCGACACGTCACTCCCGGTTCTGGCGGACTCGGTGATCGCCATGGCGATCAGATGGTCCTGAGCGGCGGATGCGAGCGGATACGGTGCATCCCCGTCGCCGCGGCTGAACGACGCTGTCTTCTCGAGCAGCGTCGCTACGGCGATGTCCTCGTCAGACAGGCTGGCGCCGAAGTACGGGTTCTCATAGAGCACGCGGCCATCGAAGCTGATGTTGTACAGATCACGCTCTTCAAAACTGAGGTAGTCGCCGGTGTGCCAGCGGTTCAGAGGCGACGCGACAGGCGCCTGAGGCGCGACCAGCCGGGTGACGTGATCGTCGGCTAGCTCCCCGTGGGTGCCGCGCACGAGCATCCGATTCGCCCGCACCGGATTGCGCACGTGATTGTCCGTGTAGTCATAGACGCCGACCTTGCCGCCGAAGTCGATGGTTGCGAGCGTGGAGACCAGCTCGACAGGGTCGAGGTGGTCGGACCAACCTGCCCGGGATTGCGGGTCAACGACGGGAAGGCGGAAAGCCCGGGCGGAAACCTGGGCAGGCTCGAATCCGACGCCGAGCATCGAGCGGAGCAGCGCGACCGCGTGATACTGCTGCGTCGATGACACCTGAGCCCAGGTCGGTGCCCCGAGCACGCCATCCCCGATCAGCAGGCGGCGCGCCACGTTGCCTGGCGAGAACGGGTATTGTTCTGCGACCTGCACCAGATGGCTCGCGCCGACGTCTGCCCACAGCAAGCGCAGAGCCTCCAGATCACCCGCGGGCGGCGTTTCGGCCAGCACAACGGTGTCGTGCGCGACCACGGCCCGGATCGCGTCGGGCGTGACAGTGTGCGGCACTGAGGTGATGACGAAGTCGACAGGTTCCGCAGCGAGCAGATCGTCGATTCTGCGGAACGTCGGCACCCGCCACTCGGCCTCGACCTGTTCACCGCGCTCTGCGCTGCGCGTGACGATCCCGGTGACAGTGAAGCGGTCAGGCATGCGCTGCGCGAGCCGCACGAACGCGCCAGTGCGCCATCCACTGCCGACGATTCCGTACCGCGCCGCGTTCAGCTCGCCGGCCCTCCGAACATGAACCAGGCGATGAAAGCCTCGGCGGCAGAGCCGAACCAGGCGGTGCCGGTGATGACGAAGACGCTCACCGCTGCCGCAACCAACACCGCGAAACCAAGACAGACGGCCAGGATCAGCAATGCGGAAACCCCAGAGCCAGCGCGCGCGTCTACGACGTCGGCGCCGGACAACGCCGGGTCGATGGCGTCGAGATCGGATGCCGTCATGCTTGGAGTTTATGGCATGCGCTCTGCCCGAACGCCGACAGGTAGTGTTGCGGCATGGATATCCGAGTTTCCGCGTATGCCGTCATTGTCGACGATGAGCGGCGCATCCTGCTCGCCCATTGGAATGAGCACGGACACACAGGATGGACGCTTCCTGGCGGCGGACTCGAGGAGGGCGAAGATCCCGCGGATGCTGCGGTGCGCGAAGTGTGGGAGGAAACCGGCTTCGACGTGGAGCTTGACGGTCTGCTCGGAATCAACTCGCACGTCGTGCCCGCGGAGCACCGCGTCAACGCGGCCGGGCGGCCGTTGCACGCCATTCGGATCGTGTACCGCGCGCACATCACGGGTGGCGATCTGACCAACGAGCTCGAGGGAAGCACAGACGAGGCGTCATGGTTCGACCTGTCGGCTGTCGCGAACATCGAACACGTTGGGCTGGTCGACGCTGCACTGCGGATGGCGCAGCTGCCCTGAGCAACCTTCCTGCGCAACTTCCCGAGGCACCTGAACGCGGCGAACCCGCACAAATCGTCGTCATTCCCGATGGTGAAGCGACGATTTGTGCGGGTTCGGTGAGCGTTGAGTGCTACTCGGTCGCTGTGTCGACAGGCGGAACAGCCTCGTCGTCTGCGACCCACAGTTCGTCATCGGCGCGGAACGTCTGCCACACCGCGTAGCCGATGCCTGCGACGGCGATGACGCCGGCACCGATGGCCAAGAACGTGCCGATGCCTGGGCCGGACTTCTTGGCCGGAACGACGTTCCGTGGCGACAGCCGGCGAACCGCAGCCTGCACGCGTGCGTCGTTTGCGACATCCGCAACGCTCAGAGCGGTGCCGATTGCCGTGCCGACAGCCGGAATCAGGTTGTTGTTCACGAGGTCGCCCGCACCCTGGGCAGCGCGGCGGCTCAGGCTGACTCCGCGGTCGAACCCTGGGCGCACGTAGTTCTCGTAGCCGAGGCGCATCCGCGGTGCTACTTCTTCCCTCGTCAGGTGGCTGGCCTGCTTGCCCGCTTCGCGAGCAATCGAGTTCGCGCGATCCAACACTTCTTGCTGCGCGTGCCAGAGGTCCTCGGCATTCCCCCGCAGCCGGTTCAGTTCCTTTTGGCGCTTGCGTGACAGACTCATCTGGACCTCCATTGCGTCGTGAAGCGAACTCACTCCATCTTGCCACCTAATGGGCTGAGCGCGACCTGTAAGTATATGCCGCAACGGGATGCAAGAATTGAGCACATGTCAAAGCACACCGCGGTCGCAACTCTCCACACCAACTATGGAGACATTGCAGTCAACCTCTATGGCAACCACGCCCCAAAAACTGTCAAGAACTTCGTCGGGCTCGCAACCGGCCAGATCGAATGGACGCACCCGGCAACCGACGTGAAGAGCACGGACAGGCTGTATGACGGCGTCGTGTTCCACCGCATCATCCCCGGTTTCATGATCCAAGGCGGCGACCCGCTCGGCCAGGGAACAGGTGGCCCCGGGTACACCTTCGACGACGAGATCAACCCAGAACTCGACTTCACCCAGCCGTATATGCTCGCGATGGCAAACGCGGGCATCCAGATGGGCCACGGCACCAACGGATCACAGTTCTTCATCACGGTCGGCCCAACCACCTGGCTGCAGGGCAAGCACAGCATCTTCGGTGAGGTCGCTGACGACGCATCTCGCGCCATCGTAGACAAGCTCGCTGCTGTGCCGACCGATGGACGCGACCGGCCGCTCGACGACGTCGTGATCGAGTCAGTCACGGTCGAAGAGGTCTAACCAGCCCGCACTTCATAAGGAGACCCGCCCGAGTGTCGCAGGCCCCAGAAACCGCAACGAACTACTGCTATCGCCATCCGAATCGGCAGAGTTTTGTGCTGTGCCAACGCTGTGGGCGCACGATCTGCGGTGAGTGCCAGACGCCTGGCCCCGTTGGCGTCATCTGCCCGGAGTGCATGAAGCAGCAACGCGCAACTGCACCGAGGACCAAGCCCGCCATCCTGACCAGGATGACGGGTTCTGGCGCTCCGGTCATCACGTATGCCTTGATCGGCATCTGCGTGATCGTGTTCATCTTCCAGTCTCTGCCTGGCATCGGGGGGAATGTTACTGCGGCACTGCAGTATGCCGGTCTGTACTCGTATCCGGTGGCGTTCGAGCCGTGGCGGATGATCACATCGATCTTCGCGCATGCGTCGATCATCCACATCGCGTTGAACATGTACACGCTCTGGGTGTTCGGGATGATTCTCGAGCCGTTGCTCGGGCGGGTACGCTATCTGGTGCTGTTCCTGCTGAGCGGCTTCGCCGGATCGCTCGGGGTCTTCTTGATCTCAGATCCCCGAGTGCCGGTCATCGGGGCATCCGGTGCGATCTTCGGAATGATGGCGGCGTTCCTGATTATTCAGCGCAGGCTGGGCGGCAACGCGACACAGCTGCTCATCCTGGTGGGGATCAACCTGGTGATCGGTTTCCTGCCAGGGCTGCAGATTGCCTGGCAAGCACACGTTGGCGGACTCGTCGGCGGAGCCATTGCCGGCCTGATCTTCGTTGAGACACGGCAACTGTCACGGCGAGGGTTGCAGATCGGCCTCTTGTGTCTGCTCGGTGCCGTGATGGTGGCCGCGAGTCTCTGGCGCTTCTTCGTCTGACGCATCCGCTCGATGCGCGGCTCGCTTCGTAAGTCGCCCAAAGTTATCCACAGGCTTACTCACAGTGGGGATAGTTACACCCGTGTAATTGTCCTCATTGGTGAGGACACGGGCAGGGGACAGCGGTCAGCGCCACCTGGTGGTCATCAGGAAGCCGATGAACGCGATGCCGAAGCCGACCAGGATGTTCCATGCGCCGAGTTGTGGAATCGGGAATTGGCTCTGGCTCACATAGAACACGACGATCCAGAGCAGTCCGACGATCATGAAGCCCAGCATGAGGGGCTTGAACCATACCGGGTTCGGCGCATCCTCGGCGGAAGAAGTGGAGTCGACGTTGCGCTCGCGCTTGTCTCGGGTCTTGGAGCGTGCCATAAGGCCCTAGTGTAGCCGGTCCGGTCTGGCGGTCATGATCTTCGCGATTCAGCCTGCACAGGTAGAATCCCGAACATGACCGAGCCCGCCGCACCGACGGAGCCCGACGGCTCACGACCCGCATCCCATCAGCTGCGTCCTCGCAGGCAGAAGCGACGTGTCTCAGTTGTCGGTGTCTTCGGCGAGCTTTTGATCACGGCCGGCGTTCTCGTGCTGTTGTTCCTCGGATGGCAAGTCTGGTGGAACAGCGCAGTCCTGGCCGGGCAGCAGACATCCGCGGCTTCGAAGCAAGCGCAGCAGTGGCTCGAGCAGAGCAAGGGTTCGCACGCGCCTGCCACGACGCCGACACCTGGCGCGACCCAGGCACCCGCCGCACCGCCTCCCGTGATGGATCCGGTGGGAGCCGCCCAACCGCTCGGCGTGATGTATGTTCCGCGCTTCGGCGACGGCTGGAAGCGCATCATCCGCGAGACGGTCGATGTGCAGAGCGTTCTCAACAGCTACGACGCCGGCGTCGGGCACTATCCGGACACGCAGATGCCTGGTGCCGTCGGCAACTTCGCGGTGGCCGCACACGACACCGGTTACGGGAACGCATTCCTGAACGTGTCGAAACTGCAGCTCGGCGACAAGATCTACATCCAGACCAAGGA
>DATMTC010000377.1:0-12094 GCA_035565115.1 Microbacteriaceae bacterium
CCCAAGCTGGCACTGACGTGAGCAGCCACCTCAGCGGATGCTCGGAACCGGCATGCCTGCACGTCCAACCGCTTCAGACGGCGGGCAATTGCGACTGCTGCCATCGGGGCAGAACCCCAGAGAGCTCCCTTCGTGAGTTGATGTCGAGCTTCGAGAACACCTTGCTCAGATGCCACTCGACAGTGTGGTGACTGATGAACAGCCGAGCCCCGATCTCCGGATTCGTGAGTCCGTCGCTTGCGAGACGAGCGATTTGCTGCTCCTGAGGAGTGAGGGCAGTCGGCACGATGACGCTGCGATTCCGGACCACCGCTCCTGTCGCTCGCAGCTCTCGTCTGGCACGCTCGGCGAACGCCTCAGCGCCGAAGGCGTTCAGCATGTCGTGAGCTACCTCGAGTTCCGCACGAGCGTCCATGCGTCGGTTCTGTCGGCGCAGCCACTCGCCGTACGAAAGGTGTGCGCGGGCCAGGTGCAGGCGCACCGGAGTGCGAGCAAGCCGTTCGATCGCCTCCCTGTATAGCCTCTCTGCAGCGGCGCCATTACTCATGAGGGCACGCGAGCGCGCCTCGATGCCGAGCGCCCAGTCTGTGCCGCTGACTTGGGTGACCTCGCAGAGTTGTTCTAGCGCGTCGGGGGCCAACTCACTGTTACCACTGCGCACGCAGGCTTCTATCAGCTCCGCCAGAGCCCAGCGGGGCACGCCGAAATCCTGAGGATGCCTCGCTGCTGCCTGAGCAGCGTCTATCGCTTCCTCGTACTGGCCGAGACCGTTGCAGAGAACAGCGTGATGATAATGAGCAACGGTCATGCTGAGGCCTTGGCCAAATGATTCGGCGGCGCTGAGGGTGGCGTCGATGAGTGCCCGTGCTTCGTGCTCGCGGCCACGAGCGGCCGCAAGCGCGAGCGCTCCGAACGCGGGCTGCGGGCTTGCGATCGCCGCGCTCACGGTCCGAACTTCCTCGATCACAGAAGCGGCAGCATCCAGTTCTCCCGCAAAGACGTGCACGACAGCGGATGAGTCGAGCGCAAGAGGCAACCCGCTGAGCGCGCCGGCTTTGCGGGTGATCGAGATGTGCCGTGCAGCGACTCGATTCCAACGTTCGAGGTCCCACAGGTCGGCCGCGATGACGCCGGCAAGCAGCAGCCAACGCAGCGACTCTTGAACAGGCACATCCTCGTCGCAGAACGCTGTGAGGACACGTTCGATCATTTCCGCCGAAGGCGCATACCCGTCCGTGAGCCGGACCGCGAGGGCATCCAGAAGCCGGTCGGACACGCTCGGGACCGGCTGCGGCGGCGCGGATCGTGCCGCAGCACCCACCTGCAGGGCTCCGGGATTGCGAGCGAGATCGCCAGCGAAAATCACTGCGGAGACCGCTTCCAGGTGGGTGTCACGAGCGAGCGGCACATCGAGCTTCTCGAGCCTGCGTGCGGCAGCAAGCAGCAGTGGAAGAGCCTCCAACCCGCGCCCTTGTGCGATCGCGATCTCGGCGGTGAGCCGATCGACTCTGGCACGGGTGAGCGCATCGGGCGGATAGTCCCCTGCGACGGTGATCAGGGCGGCGGCCGACTCGAAGGCACCGGCCCGCAGCTTCGCTTGGGCAGCATCCAGTGCCCGCCGCGAGCGTCGAGTCGCGTCTGGCGTCAGAATGGTAGCGCGTTCGAGGAACGCAGCCGCCGCGACGAAACCGCCTCGGGCTTGCGCGCGCTCAGCAGAACGTTCGAGCTCTGAAGCGACATCTTCGTTGGGTCCCGGGCTAGCTTGAGCACGGTGCCACGCCCGTCGATCGGGATCAACATCGGCGTCGATCGACTCCGCAATCGCCCGATGCGCCTCGCGCCGGTCGGAAAGCGGTGTCGCCCGATAGGTCGCGGAGCGCACCAGCGGATGCCGGAATCGCACCTGCCTTCCCACGTGAATCAGCTCCGTCGCTTCTGGAAACGCGACGGCGGCATCGACGTCGATACCGAGCCGTCCCGCCGCTCGGCGCAACAACATAACGTCACCGAGCGGGTCGGCCGCTGCAGTAAACAGCACGCGCCGACTATCGGCGGGAAGAGACTGGATGCGCCGAACGAATCCCTGTTCAAGCTGGCTTGAAATCGGTCGCTGATCGAGTCCCGACAGACCGGCAGTCAGCTCCGACTCGGTCATCCAGCGGTGCAGCTCTAACAGCGCAAGCGGGTTGCCGTGCGCCTCTGACAGGATCCGCGCACGCACCCGCTCGTCAAGGTGGCGATGCACGACCGAATCCAGAAGCGCTCGCGACGCCTGATCGGGCAGCCCCGCGATGCGCAGTTCGGGAAGCCCTGCGAAAGTGTCGCCAGGTGAGCTTTCGCGGACCGCAAAGACAAGCAGAACCGACTCTGCGAGCAGCCGTCGCGCGACGAAGTTCAACGTCAGAGCAGAAGCGCTGTCAAGCCATTGCGCGTCGTCAACGAGGCAAACCAGCGCTCGTGTCCCCCCGGCACGCGCCAGGAGGGTCAGGGTAGCCAAGCCCACCAGGAATCTGTCTGGCACGTCTCCTGCGCTCAAGCCGAAAGCCGTGGAGAGTGCGTCCCGCTGCGGCTCGGGCAAGTTCGGGAGGCCGGCGAGAAGGGGTGCGCAGAGCTGGTGCAGGCCGGCGAACGACAACTCCATCTCCGATTGGACACCGGCTGCCCTGATCACCCGGCATCCTGCGGACCGCTCAAGCAGGTAATTCAGCAGCTCGGTCTTGCCGATCCCAGCTTCGCCGCGCAACACCAAGGACGCACTGGTTCCACCCTTCGCGCCCGTCAAGAGCGCGTCGAGGGCTTCACACTCGGTCTTCCGGCCGATTGTGCCTGTGTGTGAAACGCCGGATGCGGCAGATCCTTCCACAGCAGGAGGCTACTCCGAGTCCGCCCGCATTGACAGGTTCCGACGCGATGGTTGTCAGCCAACGCGCCGGCGCACGACACTTCCCAGTTGATCGGCGTCCAGTGCGAACAGGTCACGCGATCCGGCGGTGGCTGCCGGCAGCAAGCCTGCGCACTGCGGCAACAGTTGCTCGGCGTAGAACCGCGCCAAAACCAGCTGCGATTCGGCCAGGTCTGGGCTGTCAGTATTCGCGGCGGCGAGTGCTGACCGCGCCATCAGCCAGCCGCAGACCACGAGTCCCCACATCCGCAAGTACGGGCTCGAGCCAGACAGCGCCGCGTTCGGGTCGGTCGGAGCCGTCTTCAGCATCCAGATCGTCGCTGCGTGCAACGCGTCGAGCTGTTGATTCAGTTCTGCACGGATCGAAACGAACTCATCGCCAGCTGCAGCCAGTTCAGCATCAATCTCACGCATCGTTGCGATGAACTCGAGCAAAGAGGCGCCATCGCGCACGCCAAGCTTGCGGACGATCAGGTCAGCGGCCTGGATGCCGTTGGTCCCCTCATAAATCGCGGCGATCCTCACATCCCGATAGTGCTGAGCCACGCCGGTCTCCTCGATGAAGCCCATGCCACCGTGGATCTGCAGCGCAAGGGAGGTCAGCTCGTTGCCGAGATCGGTGCCGAAGCCCTTGCAGATCGGGGTCAACAGCCCGACGATCTCGTCAGCACGAGTTCGCGAGGCTGGGTCGGGGTCGTGCGTGCTGTGGTCGACGTAGCTGGCGTTCAACAGCATGAGCCGACGCAATGCGGCAAGGTATGCCTTTTGAGTCAGCAACATTCGGCGCACATCGGGGAATTCGATGATGGCGGAGTCGCGCCCGGAGGCTCCGACTGCGCGACCCTGTCTGCGCTCTTGCGCATAGGCGAGCGATTGTTGGTATGCGCGCTCACCGACGGCAAGACCTTGCATGCCAACAGAAAGCCGCGCGCTGTTCATCATCACGAACATGATCCGCATTCCGAGATTCTCTTCGCCGATGAGATAGCCGGTTGAGTCCTCGTAGGCCTGCACACACGTCGGTGACCCGTGGATGCCTAGTTTGTGTTCGATCGACAGCGTGCTCACGTTATTGCTCGCGCCGATCGAACCGTCGTCATTCACCAAGAACTTGGGCACGATGAAGCACGAGATTCCTCTGGTGCCCTCCGGAGCATCCGGTGTTCGGGCCAGCACGAGGTGCACGATCTGTTCGGCGAGATCGTGGTTGCCGAAGGTGATGAAGATCTTCTGACCGGTGATGCCATACGTTCCATCGTCGCGTCGCACGGCGCGTGTGGTCAGCGCACCAACATCCGAACCGGCTTGCGGCTCGGTGAGGTTCATCGTTGCGGCCCACTCCCCTGTGACCATCTTGGGCAGATAGCGCTGCTGCTGCTCGAGGTCACCGTAGTTCACCAGCGCCTCGATCGCGCCCTGCGTGAGAAGCGGACACAGCGCGAACGCCATGTTCGCTGACGTCATCATCTCTTGGAGAAGAAGACCGATGGTGCGCGGAAAACCGCCACCGCCGAATTCTTCCGGCAGCGGCACCGAGCCCCAGCCCGCCTCGACGTATTGCCGATAGGCCTCTTTGAAACCGTCCGGTGTGACAACCGAACCGTCCGCCTGTCGCACAGCACCCTGCGTGTCGCCCGCCCGATTGGTCGGCGCGACCACTTCAGCCATGAACTCGCCAGCCTGCTCCAGCAACTCGAGAGCGGTCTCCAAGTCCGCATGCTCGTATCCAGGCAATTCGGCGATCGCTGGATAGTTCACGACATGCTCCAGGATGAACGCGATGTCAGCTAGGGGAGGTCGGTATTCGCTCATGGTCGTTCCCTTCGGTTGTGTGCAATCAATGCGTTCTGGATCGGCATCGACGCTGACGTCGACCTCATCGCGACACCGTTCCTGTCAGCCCGGCGAGCGAGCGCAGAAGCACTGGACGCGCGGCCACCCAGGCTGCGGCCACGACGACGATCGATGCCGCGAAGATCCAGAATCCGACCCAGTTCACGTCGTTGCTTCCGCTGTACATGTGATTGAGATTGCGCAACGCACCTGTGGTCAGCACGAGCGTGACGTGCACCACGACGAACAACACGAAATAGAGCATCACGGGAAAGTGAATCGCGCGCGCGAGCGTGATCGGATAGAACTTGTTCAGGCGTGTCGCGTTTCTCGGCCAGGCGCCAGACATGCGAAGCCCGGTGATGATGGCAAGCGGAGCCGCAATGAAGACGGTGGCGAAGTATGCCAACAACTGCAGACTGTTGTAATTCACCCACCCCGTCTCGATCGGCCAGTTCAACGATGCGTACTGGATCGCCACAGAGAGCGCATTGGGAAAGACATCCCAGTGCACCGGCACGATGCGCGCCCACTGTCCGGTCGAGAAGATCAGAACATAGAAGACGATTCCGTTCGCGACCCACAACCAGCCCAGCCCAAAATGAAACCACAGGTCAAGGCTGATCGTCCGTGGTGAATTCTTCGTGCGAATCGGTCCGTTGTTCCTGCGCGTCCAGTGCGCACTGGGCCGCTTCGTCGTGCGCACCAGCCACCCGGCGCGCGCGATCAGCACGAGGAAGAAGAAGTTGAGGTAATGCTGCCACTGCAACCACACCGGGAACCCGACGGGAGTTCCGGCCGGCAACTCGGATGTGCCAGGGTAGTCGTTCATAAACGACTGCACGGCAGGCAGCGTGCGAATCCAGTTCGCGCCAAGCACCACGATCAGCAGCCCGACCACCGCTGCCGCCACGACCCAGACCAGTCTGAGCCACCGGTTCGTCGGCCCCGAGCCACGGCCGGTTTTCACCGTTCCGGACTTGTCAGCCTTCACTGCGTTGGCCTTCACCGTTGTGTCCGGGCTTTAATCGACTCGATCAGCTGTGGCACTACGGTGAAGACATCGCCCACGATTCCGTAATCTGCGATGCCGAATATCGGAGCATCCTCGTCTTTGTTTATGGCGACGATGGTCTTCGCGGTCTGCATTCCGGCACGATGCTGAATCGCCCCGGAAATTCCGAGCGCGACGTACAGCTGCGGTGACACGGTTGTTCCGGTCTGGCCCACCTGGGCAGACTGTGGCACGTAGCCAGCATCCACGGCCGCGCGCGAGGCGCCAACGGCCGCACCAAGCGCGTCTGCCAGTTGCTCGACCAGGGCGAAGTTCTCGGCGGAACCGAGGCCACGTCCACCTGAGACCACCGTGGCCGCCTCGCGCAGTTCCGGACGGAGTGAGGATGTCACGCTGTCATGAGTCGCGTCGATCCGCGCGGCGCGCGTCGAATCGATCGTCAGCGAGGTCGACGATGCGGTTGCCGTCACCGGCTCGGCCCGGTCCTGGATGGCGCCGGTGCGCACGGTGACGATCGCGGTGCCGCTGCCTCCCCCAGACTCGGTCGCTGCCGATTCGACCGTGGAATCGACGGTGTACGCGCCGCCGAAAATCGAGTGAGTCGCAACGATCTTGTCTGCCTCGAGCCGAACCGCCACGGCGTCGATCGCGAGACCGGCGCGCAGCCGCACGGCCAGGCGTGCAGCGACATCCCGGCCCTCGATCGAGTTGGCGATGAGGATCCCGGCCGGTTGCAGGGCGGTAGTGGCGGCAACGAGGGCTTCGAGCGCAGGTGCAGTCAGCAGAGCGCCCACCTGGTCGGTTTCCGCAATGAAGACGTCGTGCGCGCCGATGGCTCCGAGTTCGTCGACGAGTGCGTTGCCCGCCCCGCGTGGCGCGGCAACCACTGCTACCGGGGTGCCCAGCGTGGCGGCCGCTGCAAGCAGAGCCGGTGCGGTGTGGCCGATCTCGCCGGACGGCGAGAGTTCGATGAGTGCAAGTATGTTCGACATCTGCTCGTCCTTGTCTCAGATCAGGTGGTTTTCGGCCAGGAACGCGGCGAGCTCGACACCGGCGTTCCCGTCATCGACGACCTTCTTCCCCGCACTCCGGGCCGGACGCGCCATCGTGTCGATCACAACCGATCGTCCTGCGCCGGCAAGGAGCGCGGCAGGGTCGAGCCCGAGCTCGCTGAGCGAGGTGACAAGCAGCGGCTTTTTCTTGGCGGAGAGGATGCCCTTAAAATTCGGGAACCGCACTTCAGGCATCCGCTCGGTAATCGAGATCACGGCCGGCAATGATGCGTGCACGTCCAGGCTTCCGGCCTCTGCCGCGCGCACCCCGCTCACAGTGGTTTCCCCGATGTCGACGGATTCAAGACCGGTCAGCTGAGGTAGACCAAGGTGCTCCGCCACCATCGCGGGGACCACGCCACCGCGACCATCGGTGGATTCGTTGCCCGCGACGATCAGGTCCGGCTGCTCGGCGGCCAGCGCTGCAGCAAGAACGCTTGCGGTCAGGCCGACGTCGGCGCCGACAAGCGAATCATCCAGCACGTGAACGGCCGAGTCCGCCCCAAGCGCCAGCGCCTTGCGCAGCGCGGCCGTGACGGACTCAGGTCCCATCGCGAGCAGCACGACCTGCGCGCCTTTTTTCGCATCCTTGAACCGCAGGGCCACCTCGATCGCGCGCTCCGAGATCTCGTCGATGATCGGCTCGTTAGCGGCGCGATCCAGCAGCCCTGTCGTGGGATCCATCCGACGCTCTTCGTAAGTATCGGGCACCTGCTTGACCAACACCGCGATCTTCATTGACCCTGTCATCGTTGACTCGTTCCTCCTGCCATGCGCGCAACCGGGATCTGACCGTGCGCCGTGCAAAGCAAGCCTAATCGAGTTAATGGTGATTTACTAGGATTCGAAGTAATCGCGAGCAACGGTGTCGCATCCGTGGATTTCCGGCTCGGATCGTTGCAGGAAGGTTCACCATGGATTTCGATACAGAAGACAGTCACGCTGACATCCGCGAAGCCGTCGCGGCAATCACCCGCTCGTTCGGTCGGTCGTACTATGCCGACCACGCCGGTCGGCACGAGCCAACCCAGGAATTGTGGCTCGAACTCGGGAAACAAGGCTTCATCGGCATCAACCTCCCCGAGGAATACGGGGGCGGCGGAGCCGGGCTCGCAGAACTTGCGCTGGTGTGTGAGGAGACGGCCGCGCAAGGGTCTCCCCTGCTGCTCATGCTGGTTTCCAGCGCCATCTCGGGTGAAGTCATCTCGCGTTATGGAAGCACTCAGCAGAAAGAGCGCTGGTTGCCTCGCATGGCGAGCGGGACTACCAAGGTCGTCTTCGCCATCACGGAGCCGGATGCCGGTTCGAACACTCTGAACATGTCGACCACCGCCGCCAGGGCGGGCCAAGGCGACGGCTGGGTGCTCAATGGCACCAAGTACTACATCTCGGGCGTCGACGAAGCGGATGCCGTGCTCGTCGTCGCAAGAACGGGCACGGATGAGCAGAACGGCAAGGCTCTGCTGTCGTTGTTCATCGTGCCAACGGACGCACCCGGTTTCACTGCGCAGAATCTACCGGTGTCCGCCTCGCTGCCGGAGAGACAGTTCACGCTGTTCTTCGACAACGTGCCACTTGGCCCCGACCAGCTGGTCGGAGTCGAGAACGAAGGTTTCGCTGAAGTCTTCCACGGGCTGAATCCTGAGCGTATCGTCGGTGCCTCGATTTGCGTCGGCGTCGGCCGGTTCGCGCTCGAGCAGGCGGCGGAGTATGCGCGCACCCGCCAGGTCTGGGACGTGCCGATCGGTGCGCACCAAGGCATCGCGCACGCGCTGGCAGCCGCGAAGATCGATGTGGAGGTTGCCGCGCTGATGACACAGAAGGCCGCCTGGCTGCACGATAACGACCGGCCGGCCGGGGAGGCGTCGAACATGGCAAAGTATGCCGCGGCGGAGGCCGCGCTGGCAGCCGTCGACGCCGCCATCCAGACGCACGGAGGCAACGGGTTGAGCACCGAATACGGCTTGATTCCGCTGTGGGGCATCGTGCGGCTATTGAAGATCGCGCCCGTCAGTCGCGAGATGGTCCTGAATTACGTGGCAAGGCACTCCTTGAACCTTCCGCGCTCGTACTGAAAACATCCACCGTCACCGACTCAGACTGAACCGTGTTCACTCGACGGATGGCCGCTGACGTTGCCGTTTCGTCTCTGACCGTTGTTCCTTTGCTGCCAGGCGTCGCCGGTCCGACCCTTTGGTTGGCTTGGTCGCACGGCGCCGAGGTGCATCGGGAGCAAGGCCTGTGCTGACCAGATCAGCGAGCTTACTCAAGGCGATCTCGCGATTGCGAAGTTGGGAGCGCTGCTCTGCGGCGGTGACGGTAATCGCCCCGGCGACGAGGCGACGTCCCAGACGCGCGAGTAGCAGCATCCGCTGGTCTTCGGACAGTGCCACGGAGTCGACGATGTTCCAGGTCAGCTCGACACGACTGTCGGAGGTATTGACGTGTTGGCCGCCTGGCCCGGACGAACGCGAGAATCGCCAACCGAGTTCCGCCGCGGGAATTGTGAGAGCTGGCGACACTTCGAGGTCCATGTACCACGAGTTTATTCGTTTTGCTCCAGATGATCAGGGGTACGACGTGGTTTATGAAATCCGCGCCCTGGCGGCACGATATCGAAGCTGCGTGACAGACTTGCGGGAGCGAATTGGCTGTCTCCTGTCTGGGACGCTGTGATCGCGCAGGTGCCCACATGAGTCGGCTGCACGGTCGAGCCGTCCACCGTGCAGGCACCCGACGCCGTGAAAGTAACCGGCAGGCCTGAAGACGCTGTCGCCGAGACAGTGAAGGCGCCATCGGTGAGTTTCTTGGGACCGACCGCACCGAAGGTGATTGACTGAGCGGTCGGGACAACGGCTGAAGGCCCCGTCGAGATGTCGAATGTGCCCGACGTCACCGATAGCTCGACGAATTCGCCAGTGAGTGTCGCTGACGAGACGCCAGCGCCCGGGATTGATACGCCGTCCTTCCATACCTTGGCGCCGTTGACCTCGATGTCTATCTTCTTGCCGAAGGTTGGCACCGCGATCGTGCCAGAAGTCTGGCTGGGCGCTTCGACGTGCATCGCGAAGCCAGCTGACGGGTCATGACTCCAGTCCACGGCGATCGGTCCATGCGGAGTTGGTGCCTGACCTGTCGTCCAGGCGAGGTCGCCGGCATGGGGTTTCACGAGCCAGGTGGAGTATCCCGTGCCCACGGGTTGGATACCGAGTACGTAGGCGGACAGAGCCGAAGTCGGGGCGGCGCTCCAGCCGTGGGCGAGGCTTGTGTAGTTGTCGAAGCCGGGAGATCCATCTACAGGGTTGATGACCTCCCACATTGTGCCGGTGTAGTTGTCTCCGGGCGCGACCATGTTGCCCCAGACTGTTGACAGCAGGGCTTGCGCCCCTGCGGTGTCGTTCGATGCGAGCTGCGCCTGCAGTTGGTATCCGCTGGCAAACGGGCTGATGTTGTGCGACTGGCCGGCATCGGCCGAGAAGGGTAGCGGGCCATATTCGCTCCCCGCGAGTTGCGTATCAAGGCCGGCGAGGATGGCCGCACTCTTCGACTCCGGCGCAACGCCGTAGAGAATGGCGAGCGCGTTCGCGTCCTGGGCGACGCCTGTGGTGAGAACGTTACTGATCTTGTAGAGGCCGGTTTCCTGGTCCAGCAGGATGGTATTTATCGCCGTCTTGAGACCTGCCGCGTCCTGGAGGTACGTGCTCGCCTGGGATGGATCGCCCGCGGTAGTAGCAAGCTGTGCACCGTCGAGGAGTGCTTTGTAGTAGATCATGTTGTATGCCGCCACCTCACCGGTCTTCGCGGGGTCGTAGGCATCCCAGTCCCGGCCGTCGCTGCTGTCTGTGACGAGCAGACCGTTCGCGTCCACCCGCGATGCATTCCACGCGAGTTCGGCCTTGACGCGCGGGTACTGCTCTTTCACGAACTCGGCATCGCCCGTGTAGAGGTCGTAGGCGCCAAGCGCGAGCACCCAGTACATCGAGTACGAGGCGGAGTAGAAGCCGATCGTTCCCGGAAGAGGTGCGCCGGTGTTGAGTGCGGTCGTGGGGTCGAGGGCTCCTGTGACGAATCCGCTCTGGAGCTGCTGGCCGCCGAGCAGGGCGAGGGAACCTTTCATGTATTGAGTAGTGTTCGTGGCGTAATAGACAACCGGCCCCTGGACGTTGAGGTCGCCGGTCCAAATGGAGCGGTCGCGTTTTCCTCCATCGAGCATCGACGGAAGCGTGTTAGTGCCGGGGACGGCGAAATCAGCGAGTGCCGAAGGACTATCGAGCCCGTTGCTGTACAGCGTCGCACCCTCCGGGTCGGTAATCTCGAGATTGCGGAGACTCGCCGTCTCACCGTTCGATTCGCGGAAGCCAACGGTGCCTGTCGCGAACGCCTTTGCGCCAGGTGGCAACGTCGAGGTGTCGACACCGCCGACGACCTGCCCGTCGACGGACACGCTCAAGGACGTGCCACTCACGGTGGTGTCGATCGAGTGCCATGAGTTCGTCGCCAGATCGAAGGGCAGCGGGTCCGAGCCGAACGCAACGTATGAGCCGTTGTTCATCTCGTACTTCTGCAACATGTTCGGCGTTCCCGCGGTGTCGTCGTTCGAGTTCAGGATGAAGAGATAGCCGTTGTTCGCATCCTGTCCGCGGACCATCCAACCAACCTGGTTCTTCTCGATCGCGGCGTCGAATGACATGGTGTAATCGGTCCACCCGGAGCCCTCATTCAGCAGACCGACGCCGCCTTCGTGCGCCGAAAGGGCGCCGCCGCCGATCGTCCATGCTCCCGGAAGAGACGATGTCGGCACGGAGTCGAGTTGAACCGTGTAAGCGCCGTCATACCAGATGCGGTTGAGAAGATCGGAGCTCGATTCGAAGTGTCCGGCATAGCCGTCGGCTGTCGTCCTGTCGGCGATGTAGTTCACCCCGACACGCGTCAACGTGACACTGCCCGGCGTCGTGAGAGTGATGACCTCATAACGCTGGCCACCCTGAACGGTCGTGCTCGTGAATGTCCCGGGGCCTGACACCGCGAAGGTGTCTGTCCGAGGCATGTCGCCTTGCGGTGTTGCCCACTTCTTTCCCTCGCTGTAGCCGATGTCCAGGCTCGCCGAACCGGTGGTCGCCGACACATCGAAGAAGGCAAGACCGCCGATGTCGGTACCGAAATCGAGTGTGATACTGGGCGGAGTGTCCCCCGCGACCATGGTGAGGGTCGCGCCGGACTGCGCGCTCGCGCCGCCCGAGACGAGGGCGTCGGCTCCGGCGACGCTGCCCGCCGTGCTGACCACGGCTGTGG
>DATMTC010000378.1:0-2492 GCA_035565115.1 Microbacteriaceae bacterium
GATCGCACCAGGTCGTTCGGTGTGGCCTTCTCAGGATGCACGCTGCCCGGCGCAGACGAACCGCTGTTCACTGTGCCGGAGGGGCGGATGGCCATCGGCATGGGCATCCACGGTGAGCAGGGCATCGACGAGGTCGACATCCCGTCGGCCGCCGAACTTGCGAAGCTCATGGTCGAGCGCCTGCTGACCGAGCGGCCTGATGGTGCGACCAGGGCTGCCGTCATCCTGAACGGGCTCGGCTCGGTGAAGTACGAGGAACTGTTCGTTCTCTATCGGTCGGTTTCGCAACTGCTGAACGATGCGGATGTCGAGATCGTCGAACCGGATGTCGGCGAGCTGGTCACCAGCTTTCAGATGGCGGGGCTTTCGCTCACCCTGTTCTGGCTTGACGACGAACTCGAACCGCTCTGGCGTGCCGCCGCGTACACACCGGCGTACCGCAAGGGCAGCGTCATCCCGACCGAGCCGTGGTCAGGCTCAGACGACGA
Organism: Microbacteriaceae bacterium; assembly: GCA_035565115.1. Taxonomy (GTDB): domain Bacteria; phylum Actinomycetota; class Actinomycetes; order Actinomycetales; family Microbacteriaceae; genus Rathayibacter_A. The sequence continues at coordinate 489 of DATMTC010000378.1, forward strand.
TGCGGATGCTGTCGCTGACGTCGGCGAGGCAAGCGACGCATCCCGAGCCGCGGCTGAAACCGTGGTGCGTGCGCTCGCCGCGACGAAGAGGACCCTCGACGACAACGTCGAAGAACTCGGACGGCTCGACGCCATCGCAGGAGATGGCGATCACGGCATCGGCATGCAGCGCGGTGCAACAGCGGCAGCGACGGCCGGCGAGCAGACCTTCGGCCTTGGAGCAGGAGCCGGCACGGTGTTGACCAGGGCAGGCGACGCGTGGGCCGACCGTGCAGGCGGAACCTCCGGGGCGCTGTGGGGGATGGCGCTCGTGGCGATCGGCACCGCCGTCGGAGACGAGAACGCGCCAGACGCGGCATCCGTTGCGGCAGGTGTGAAGGCCGCCCGCGCTGAAATTGCACGCTTCGGCAAGGCCGAGCTCGGCGACAAGACGCTGCTCGACACGCTCATTCCGTTCAGCGACGAGCTCGAGAAGGGTGCTGCAGGTGGCGACGACCTCGTGACGGCGTGGGGCGCAGCATCCGCTGTTGCAGACGCGGCGGCAGACGCCACGTCGAGCCTTGTTCCCAAGATCGGCCGTGCGCGTCCGCACGTCGACAAGAGCGTCGGCACTCCTGACCCGGGCGCCGTCTCAATGGCACTGGTCATTCGTGCCGTTCATCACGTACTGCTTGAGAAAGGTGCACAATCATGACAGACAAACTGCGAATCGTCGTCGGAAGCGACGACGCCGGATTCGATTACAAAGAGGTGCTGAAGGGCGACCTCGCTGGCAGCGAACTCGTCGAATCCGTTGAGGATGTCGGCGTCGATGCGTCAGGGCACACCCCATACCCGACGATCGCGATCGCTGCGGCCGAGATGGTCGCTGCTGGCAAGGCTGACCGCGCACTGCTGGTGTGCGGCACCGGCCTTGGTGTGGCGATCTCTGCGAACAAGGTGCCAGGCATCCGTGCCGTTACGGCTCACGACAGCTATTCGGTGGAGCGCAGCGTGCTGAGCAACAACGCGCAGGTGCTCACCTTCGGGCAGCGCGTTGTCGGCCTCGAACTCGCACGGCGGTTGGCTCGCGAGTGGTTGACATACCGCTTCGACGAGTCGTCGGCATCCGCTGGCAAGGTCAAGGTGATCACCGACTACGAAGCAGAAAATGCTCCTGCTGCCGATGCTGCAGCGGGTAGCGCCTGCTGAACGCGCCCTCGGATTCCGGCGAGCCATGGCAGCGACATCAGCGCATCCGATGTTCGTCGGAGTGAGCCTCAAAATGTACTTCGACCACGAGCGCACGCTGCGCTGGTGTTCGGATGTCGCACAGATCGCGGCCGCGCACCCAGCGGTGGTCGGCGGCGCTGTCGACCTTGTCGTCATCCCGAGCTTTCCGCAGCTGCAGGCGGCCGTCGGCATCTTCGACGGCACCCGCGTGCAGGTCGGAGCGCAGAACCTGTCGTGGGAAGACGCCGGCGCGTTCACCGGTGAGGTCAGTGCCAGCCAGCTCGCGCAGGTCGGATGCACCCACGTCGAAATCGGGCACGCCGAGCGCAGGCGCATCTTTCAGGAAAACGACCAGATGCTGCAGGGCAAGGTGGCTGCGGCCGTGCGCAACTCCCTGACGCCGATTCTCTGCGTCGGAGAGCCAGAACCCGACGGTGTGGATGCTGCGGCGCGGCTGTGCGTCGAGCAACTGGAGACCATGACGCACACGGTGACGAGCAGCTTGGGCGGGTTCCGCGCGGTCGTCGCGTATGAACCCGAGTGGGCGATCGGTGCCGAGCGGCCTGCGTCGCTCGAGCACATCATGGGGGTGTGCTCGCAGATCAAGCGATGGCTGGATGAGCATCCGCAACTGGGCGGCAGCAGGGTCATCTATGGCGGCAGCGCCGGCCCAGGCCTCGTGACCTCGCTCGGCGAGTCGGTCGACGGGGTGTTCCTTGGCCGGTTCGCGCATCGGCCGGAGGCGGTCGGCGGGGTTCTGGACGAGGCGCTCGCGCTGACCCAGGAGCCGCT
>DATMTC010000379.1:0-4060 GCA_035565115.1 Microbacteriaceae bacterium
CAGTCCGGCCTTGAACGCTTGAGCGGCAAGGTCCGCTCCTCCGATAAGCAGATCGCGCGGGGCCGCCACTTTGATATCCAGCACCGCGGTGGGGTCAAAGCCGGATTCAATGCGGGTGTTAGAGGTCGAGGCGGCGGCCAGCGTCCTGGAATAGACGATCTTGTTCGGCGCGCGCCACGCTGCGGCAAAGTCGGCAAAGAGGGTGGACTGGGCGGCGAGGTCGGTATTGGTCTCCCATACGGCCATCGCCTCGTACAGACGCCGCCCGTACATGAGTGTGCCGACGGATCGAAGAAGATCCGTATGTGCCGCGAACAGCTCGTCGTCGACGGGGAAGAAGTCGAAAGCGCCGTTTTCATCCTCGATGTAGCCGTCGAGGGTCACGTTCGTCGTGTAAATCAGTTTGGTCATCAGGAGCCTCCTAGACGATCAGGGCCGAGCGCTCGGTCGTCAACCAAATCATCAACCGTATTCTCCTCAGCGTGCACCGTCACGGCTCATTCTTCCTTTACCCCGAAATCCAGATAGCGACCGAGGTGCTGCCGACGCCAAGCATCCTCTTCGCGGTCAAAGAGGTCAGAGCAGACACCGGTGTCAGCGATTGGGAAGCGTCGGTTTGATGCGATGAAGCTGGTCGTTCCGAGTGCGACCGGAATGTGTAGCGTAGACGCATGGGCAAGGTGAGTGACGTTGTCTGGTTGTGGTGCGCGGCTGGCATACTCGTTGCCAGCACGCTCTATCTAAAACAGCAATCGGCCATGCAGTGCGGCCCGCTCATCGTCCCGGTGCACCAGGACTTCGTTTGCGCACCTCAGGTATTCGCCGCTGCGCTCCTCCCAGTTGCCTTGATCGTCGCGGCAGTATTCGTGGTCTGCGCGTCGCTCCTCACCTTGTACTGGGGAATGAATCGTCGAATTCGGCAATAAAGTCGAAAGAGGCTATCCAGGTCAGTGCCAGTTTGCGACGGTGCCGGGTCGGGTTGCCTGGATGCCGCAGCCGAGCTCGCGGTAACTCAGGTAAATCGGATGCCGCGGGCCAGAGATCCGCGTCATCACGCGGGCCGAAGTTGACCGTTGGTAAATTCTTCCTGAGTTACCGGCGCGCCTGGCCGGTGCAGCTGACCTGCGCGTAACTCAGTAACCAACGCCCGGCCCGGTCGAAGGGCGCAGCTACCAGCGCCACTTACTGGCTATCGCGCCAGCTCAACTGGCGCAATAGCCAGCAAAGGGCGCTGACAACCACGAAACACCGGCAATCCCAGACAGAGAAGCGCCAGCCATCCTGGCACCGACCTGGATAGCCACTAAAAACGAATTCGGCCGACGCGCCGTCATCGCTAACCTGGGTGGATGACAGGCTCACGAGCACCACGCGCACGGTCAGCGTGACTTGCCGGCGCTGTCGATCACGTGGTCGAACGTGCGGGGCGCCATAATTCAACACACGAATGGCATGATGAACGACCGTGAGTACGTGGCCGTCGTGAACACTGTTCCGACGACACTGTTCATCCTGAACCAGAAAGCGATCAGTCAGCAGAAGACCTGATTCGGCGATAGGCGCAATCGTAAGAGGACACACGTGAATTCCAGCGTGAGCAGCGACCGGGAACGGCGACGCAGTACTCCAGCAATGCTCGTGATCGCGTCCATCATCACCGTCGCGTTCGCGGGCAGTGTCGTCGTAACCCCCCTGTATCCCTTGTTTCAGCGGGAGTTCGGGTTCTCCGAGGTCACGCTGACCTTGATCTATGCGGTCTATGTAGTGGGGAACGTTGCTGCGTTGCTGTTGTTCGGGCAGCTGTCGGACCAGATCGGGCGCAAGCGGGTCGCGTTGCCAGCGCTGATGCTGGCGGCGCTCGGCGGGCTGTTATTCGTGCTGGCGCACGGCACCGCGTTTCTGTTCGCGGCGCGGCTGCTCGTGGGCTTGGCGGTGGGGATCGCATCGGGAACCGGAACCGCCTGGCTGGCTGACGAGTTCGGCCCTGAACGCCGGTCGAGCGCGACGGTGTGGGCGGCGACCGCGAATATGAGCGGCATTGCGTTGGGCCCGCTGCTGGGCGGCCTGCTTGGCCAATACGCGCCGTGGCCGCTTGTGCTGCCCTTCCTTGTCTACATCGCCTTCGTTCTGGCAATCGCCTTCGCGATCTGGCGGATGCCCACGGGGCCCACGCAAACCGGCAAGCTGAGGGAGGTTCGCGTCCATCCTCGGATCGGAGTGCCGCGCAGCCTTCTGGGGGCGTTCGCGGCGCCAGCCGCGACAGGGTTCGTCATCTTCGCCCTAGGCGGGCTGTATTTCGCGTTGATCCCGGGCATCCTGATCAAGGACCTGCACATCACCGACATCGCTGTTGGCGGATTCGTCGTCTTCGAGCTCGGCGCGATCGCGGCAGCGGGCATCGTGCTCGGTCGCCGGCTGAGCCCGAAGGTGGCGATGACGTGCGGACAGCTGCTCCTACTGCCCGGTGTGGGATTGGTTGTCGCGGCGCAGGCCTTGGCTTCTCTGGCTCTGTTGCTCGTCGCGGCCGGCTTCGCCGGATTGACGATGGCGCTCGGGTATCGAGGGAGCCTCCAGGTGATCAACGAGATTGCCCCTGACCAGCGCCGTGCCGAAGTGACGTCGGCCTACTTTATCGCGTGCTTCGCAGGCAACTCGCTGCCGGTAATCGGCCTGGGTGTGCTCAGCACCGTCACCGGAGCCCTGACCGCGAGCATCGTCTTCGCGTGCACGATCGCTGCACTCTCGGTCGCATCCATCACGTGGCAGCGACGTCTGACCCGGCCGTAGCATCCGCGGCGACCGCCGGTGTCAACCCCTGGCAAGCAACATTCGGCGCCGTTTAGCCTGAGATCGTCACCGGAGATGGCGTGAGGATGCGTAATGGCCACACTGATTTTGCTGCGCTGTGATGGCGAGAAATCCGCTCGGGGCGCGTTCGAAGCGATTCAAGCGTTACACCAGTCGGCACTCATGCGCATCGCGGGCGCGGCGCTGGTCGACATCGGCAAGGATGGTCACCTGATAGTGGAGACGACGGCGCGCGACCCCGTCACACCGGTGAACATGACGGAATCTGCAGCGTTCGGGATCATTCTCGGCTCGGTGCTCAGCACGCCCCAGTTCGGTTTCGCCGTTGGCGGCACGCTTGGCGCCGTTCTCGAGAAGCACGAACAGCGCGACGATACCGTGGACCAGAAGTTCCGCGAACAGATTTCTAAAGCGATCCGTCCAGGCTCCTGGGCGATCGTTGTGTATGCGAGCGAAGTCGCCGACGACGAGGTGAGCCGCCAACTGCAGGAGTTTCGCGGCGAGTTCTTCAGCGTTGACTTCGACGCGGATGATGAGGCCGACCTTGCCCGCGAGGTCGGGGTCGAAACCTGACCCCGGTCACGCAGAAACTAGAAAACGTCGGGGCTGGGCGTTCCTGCATACCGGATCGAGACATCCGCGTGCCGATCGAAGCGGTATCCGACGCCGCGGACGGTGCGCACGATGTCTTCGTAGCGGCCGAGCTTGGCGCGCAGCCGACGCACGTGCACGTCGATGGTGCGCTCGTTCGGAATCTCTTCCTCGTCGTTACCTGACCACAACGACGAGATGAGCTCGGCTCGCTCGATCGTGCGCCCCTCGCGCAGCACGAGGTACTGCAGAAGTTCGAATTCCTTGTAGGTGAGGGCGACTGGCTCGTTGTCGAGTGCGAGACGTTTGCGTGAGATGTCGACGACGACCCCGGAGAATGCGCGATCCGCATCCTCGTCTTCCTCGTCGACGTGACGGTGTTTCGCCACGGCCGCTGGGTCTTGCAAGGCGAGACGAACGACATCCACATCGCGTCCGCCCACGCCTGCTGGCGCCAGTGCAACGGCGGCGTATGTCTCGGATCCGGGGGCGATGTCTGCGGTGAGGCGCTTGAGCGCATCAACAATCTGGCCGAGGTCGGTGCCGGCGGCCGCCGCCTTTGCCTCGTCGATGCCGACGTAGAGCACGAAGCCGCGTGCCTCGGTTCCGGTCGGCACAGCGCGGATCGGCTGCGGCGCGCGAGCTGCTTCCGTCTCACGGT